>DAIRED010000169.1:0-4885 GCA_036795795.1 Thermoplasmatota archaeon
CGAAGCGCAAGGACACTGGCGGCATGTACAAGCCGCTCCGCAACAAGAAGGCGTTCGAAATTGGCCCCGAGAAGCAGCTGGCAGTCGTCGGCGCGAGCTCCGTCAAGAAGTACCGCACGCGCGGCGCGAACGGCAAGCTCCGTATCATGAAGGCCGACATGGCCAACGTCCTCGACCCGAAGACGAAGAAGATCGTCAGGTCCAAGATAGTCACAGTCAAGAGCAACGCGGCCGACCCGAACTACGTACAGCGCAACATCATCAACAAGGGCGCGGTAGTCCAGACCGAGGCCGGCCTCGCGAAGATAACGTCCCGCCCCGGGCAGGACGGGATCATCAACGCCACACTCATAGAGTGAGGTGCTAGTTTTGAGGAGCCGGAGCGAGAACCACGTCCTCTGGCCAGCATACTTCGACGTGAAGCGCTCGCGCGCCGACGGGCGTATGGTCGCCAAGAACGTCGCCGTGGACGAGCCGAAGTGCGAGGAGATTCTCGCGGCCGCGCAGGCGTGCGGCTTCGAGGGAACAATCGACGCCGAGGCGGCTTACCCGGGCGAGTGGCACAAGGCCGGCGGGCGCGTGCAGGTCGCGCGCCAGGGCTCGAAGTCGGAGCTTCTCAAGAAGGTCGCGGGCGAGCTGAAGAAGTCGCGCCAGGGCACGCCGAGGAACCAGGGATGATTCTCGGGCTGGGCGCCATGCAATCGGCTTGATGCAGGCCGGGGATTGTTTACCTGTCCTGGGGGGTCTCGACCGTGTCCACGAGGGTCTTCCCCGACGACACGCTGTCCACCGAGTGGATGACCGCTCCGCAGGCCCTGATAACCTTCTCGACGGCGTCATAATTGATGCTCTGGCCGACGATGGTTATCTTGATGCTCTCGGTCTCCTGGTCGACCTCGTCGAGGGTGCAGTTCACCCCCAGGACGCCATCGGCCTTGCCGAGGCGCTTGGAAAGCTCTATCATGCTCGGTGCGTGCGGCTTCAGCACGTCGAGGACCAGCCTCTTTATCTCGGACAATTCAAACCTCGAATCTATTATCGGCTACCGGTATATGAAACTTGCGCGCCTGGGCGGCGGGGAGGAGGTCTCCCAGCGCTCCAGCAGCTCGCAGCCGAACCTGCACTCGCCCAGCCTCTGGCAGAGACGGCAGCGCTTGTGCTTTTGGGGCATTATTTTCACCTCGTGAGAAGGATACCGGACGTGACATATCACGGGCTGAGGCTACATGTAGCAAACTATTTATCCGCGCCTGGATTCCCACCCCATGCCTCTTTGAACAGATTGTTGGGCCAGTAGATCAGCCCGGAAGATCGCTTCATTGGCATTGAAGAGGCCGCGAGTTCGAATCTCGCCTGGTCCACTTTTAATTTTTCATCGATAGCAGCCAGTGGACGCAGCCCGGAAAACAAATCCATCAGGCTCACCTCGGGCAAGGGTCGTAAAATGGCTTCCTTGCCCTCGGTCTCGCCTGGTCTGCTGATAATTGTTTTCTGACCAGGCTCGGTCCTCGGCGACAGTTTGACGGTGGCGTTCGTCGCCTGCGGTCTCGCCCGGTCCCCGCTCACGCCTCGTACGCGCTCCCCTTCAGCACCCACAGGTCGACGTTCTCGTCCTCAGGGGTGCCCAGCACGTCGTGGAGCATCGAGCCCGGGACGTCCTCGAGGTAGAGGCCGAAGTTCACGCGCCACCTGCCCATCTCCCTGCCGACGAGCGCGGCCAGCGCGGGCACGTTCGCCTCCAGCCTGCCGACGAGCTTCATCTGGGACGGCGCCGAGCCCGACGGCGCCACCTTGCCAATCATCGCCGGAGTGCTGATTATCCCGTACGCCTCGAACCTGATGAACAGGTGCTCCGGCGCCTCCGGAGCGAGCCGCGGATACTTCGCAGGCGCGGCCGGTTTCATGAAGTTCTTCGCGAACGCCTCGACGGAGCCTATTATCCATTCGAGAAGCTGGCGCGCAGTCTCCCCGCCCTCTATCACGAACGAGAGTTTCAACCCGCCGCCGGCCGAGCCAGTCGCGTCGGTCAGCCTCACTTCAAGGTAGAACTCAACCTCCACGACCGACGCTTCCACCAAATCGAGCACGTCCTCGAGGAACTTGTCGACGGTCGCACGCGCCACGCCGACGAACCAGTCGAACGACGGCTGCATCTCGCCGGCCTCGTCCCAGGCCGAGCGGAAGGCCCGCTCGAGCGTCGCCATCACGAGCTGCTTGAAGGTGACGTTACCCGCCCCGTTGGAGGCGTTGAGAGTCTCCTGGCGGAACGACCAGTCGAGAGATAGATTCGCGTCCGCGGCGTTCGGCGAGCGCTGCCACGTCGAAGCCCCGCCCGTCTCCGGGACGGTCTCGTTGCCGATGGCCGCGCCTCCCGGTTCCTTCAACCAGTGTGTGGAATCGACGACCGTTCCCGAAGCGTCGGAGAGCACCAGCATGCAGCCCTCGTCGTCGAAGCTCTCGTTCGTCGCGTTGAGCAGGAGGAACCCCCTCGGCGGAATCGTTGCGTTGGCTGGGATGGCGAAGGTGGCGTTGCCTAGCGTGCCGTTGGAGTGCGCGGAAACCGTACAGCCTTCGACGCTGACGTTGTAGTTGAATGGGTTGAAGAGCTCCACAATCTCGGTGCCGTTGTCGTCCCCGCGCGGGTTAAGCTCGACCTCGTTAATCACGATGTGGTCTGGCAAAAAGCCGGGCTCCGTGTAGGCGACCTTGAAACCAGCATCGACGCTGGCCTTGAGCCCGAGGAACGGTATCGGGATGTTTTGCAGGGCGGGACCGACCCCTTCGATGTCCTGGAGCGAGTATCCGAACTTGTCGTACCTGCGCTCCGCCACCGGCAGGGCGAAGTCCAGCTTCCACCCGGGAGCCCCGCCGTGCGCATCGACGATGTACTTGTTGGTGGCCATCAGCGGGTCTATGGCGACGTCTATTGCGAAGTCCCCGACCGAGACGTCCAGATTGAATATTATGTCGTACTCCGAGCCGGTCTGGTTCTTGGCGACGGAGCCGAGCCGCAGGAGGCTCATCTCCATACCGAGCCCGGCGCCCAACACCATCCCGGCAACGCCAATATTTAACACCGCCACGTTGTCGAGCGGGGAGTTCTCGTCGAGCGCGCCGTCGGGGTCCAGGGATGCATGGAATCTGAACCCGTAGAAGTCGAAATCGACGGACAGCCCGTCGGGGAGCCAGTCGAGCAGCCATCCCATTACCGAGCCGAGCACGTCGCGCGCCACGGTCTTGACGAAATCCTGCAGCATCTCGACCGCGAGCTGCACCGCATCGGCGATGGCCTGCACGATACGCTGCGCGCAACTCAGGAGTCGGTTGAGGGCGTTGCTGAGTATGTCGACGAGCTTCATGGCCTGGTCAATGAGCCACTTGACCGGCGCCATGACCGCGTCGAGAGCCCACTCGAAGAACTCCTTGACCATGTCCTTCAAACGGCCCAGGTCACCGGCGAGCGTCGCGCTGCTGACGTAGTCGACGCCGGCGAGGTTCCAGCCCGAGTAGACGCATATCGTAATCGTGAAGTTCAGCGGCATCTCCGACCGCGCCTCCGTCGCGACGTGGCTGCCGTTGTGGAACAGGTCCCGCGCGTCGCTCGCGGCCTCGACTTCCAGCGACCCCGCAACCGACAGCCGCCAAGTCGTCTCGAACGGCCTGTCGTTGTATTTCAACAGATCCGTGTAGTGCGTGCCCGAGGGCTCGGACAGTTCGTACGAGAAGCTCTCCGCCGGCGCAGCCAGGCCCGTCGAAACGTCGAACGCGCCGAGGTGCGCGGGAACCATCCGCACGACGGGCGCGCATTCCGAAACCACATCGCCCTCTCCCGATAATGCGAACTTGGCCCCGAGCATCGCGACCGGCCTGAAGGCGACGTTGGAGACCTCGCCTGCGCCCACTATCCCGCGGATGCTCCGCATCACGAACGTCTCGGCCATCGGGAAGAATCCCCAGTCGTAGGCGACGCCGACCAGCGTGTCGACGAGGAAGTCGCCGGTGCCGAGCGCGCTCGCCTCCAGCGCCCGCACTAGGTAACCGTTCGCGTCGCTGTAAGGCTGGACGTAGCGGGACTCCTCGCCGGAGAGGAAATCGTAGCTGGACTGCGCGTACGGCTCCACGAACGCGAGCATCTCCGCCGCGTCCTCGTTGGCGAGCTCCGCCCTCGCGGCGGCGTCCGAGGGCACGCCGTCGTAGTCGTACGCTGGACGGGACTCGTCGACGTAGCCCTGGAGGTGGCCGACGGTGTTGTAGATTGTGTATGTGACGACGGAATCCGCCGAACTTTTCAGCAGCGTGGCATTGTCCCAGAGCGCCTCCGCGAGGTTCGCGGAAGCCAAAGAAAGAGCGCCATCTTCGTCGGCAAGCTCGTCGTGGTGCAGGGAGATGAACCTGGCCAAATCCTCCTTCAGCTCCTCCTGCTTGTGCATCACGCCCATCAAGAGCCCCTTCAGCGCACCACGGTTGGAAGAGTAGTAGCCGAAGCACTCGCCGAACGCGTCGTCGAGCATCCCGGAGAGGTCGTCCAGGAACGATTCGTTGTCGCGCGGGTCGGGGGCGAAGGCGCCGTCGGCGAATCCCGCCAGGCTCGTGTCCCTCGTCGAGAAGTAGCCTGCGACCTCCGCCGCGGCGTAGGAGCAGACGGCCTTGATTTCCTCCCTTAGAGTGTCGTAGGTCAGGTCGACGTTCTCGGAGAAGTTGGAGTCGTAGAAATCCTGCCACAGCGCGTCGGTTCCGTTCCCGCCCAGGTGCGATTCTTCGAACTCGACTAGGTACCCGTCCGGAAGCCCGGCCTGCGCGCTCGTTTTCGTCGTCAGATTGTAATCCATCGTGCGGATGGTCAGGACGTGCTCGGTGCCGATGACCGTCCCGGTGGCGTTCGTCG
>DAIRED010000170.1:0-4847 GCA_036795795.1 Thermoplasmatota archaeon
AAGCACTAGGGGTCCGGATGTTCAATTTTCTGAAGGAGAAGCTGGGGCTCGTCAAGAAGGAAGCCTCCGGTGACAAGGAGCTAATCGTCGAGCAGGGCGGATTCTGGACGATTAAGGAATCGAAGCTTGAGGACGTTCTGTGGAATTTGGAGGTCTCCCTCATGGAGGCGGACGTCGCAGTCGAGGTCATCGCCGAGATAAAGTCGGCTTTAAAATCCGAGCTCATCGGCAAGAAGCTGGCGTGGGGCGCCAACATCGGCGAGGCCGTCGAAGGCGCGCTGCGAAAGAGCGTCACCGGGCTGCTGTCGCAGCAGAGCTTTGATTTCGATAAATATGTGTTGGACCACGCCAAGCCAGTCGTCATAATGTTCGTCGGCGTCAACGGCACCGGCAAGACGACGGCCATCGCCAAGGTGGCCCACCGCCTTAAGGGCTTGAAAATCGGCTCCGTCCTCGCGGCTGGGGACACGTTCCGAGCCGGCGCAATCGAGCAGCTATCCCTCCACGGGGACAAGCTCGGAATAAAGGTCGTCAAGCACCAGGCCGGCAGCGACCCCGCGGCTGTCGCCTACGACGCCATCGAGCATGCCAAGGCGCGCTTGCGCGATGTGGTTTTGATTGATACCGCCGGCCGAATGCAGACGAACGCCAACCTGATGGACGAGCTGAAGAAGGTCAAGCGCGTCGCGGAGCCGCACCTCATTATCTTCGTCGGCGACTCGCTGGCCGGCAACGACGCCATCGAGCAGGCGAAGGCGTTCGACGCGGCGGTCGGAATCGACGCGGTCATTCTGACCAAGATAGATGCGGACTCGAAGGGCGGCGCGGCGCTCAGCATCGCGCACGCAATCAAGAAGCCCATCGCATTCGTTTCGACCGGCCAGGAATACGAGCAGTTCCAGAAGTTCGAGGCCGAGTGGATGGCGAAGAGGATATTCGAGTGAGAACTAGGTTTGTATCATGGTTTCCTTTTTGATTTAATATCTTTAATGATGTCTTCAGTGAATGGATACTCGTGAAATATCGCCTCAGTTAGGATAATTGTGCCCACATCTGGTTTCTCAATATTTTCTTTGTCAATTTTTTTCGTTTCTAAACTGAATAAAAATTTAAAACGTTGGCTCGGTTTTAAAAGTCCTGTCGCCAGAAACATATTTTTTATTTCTGCAAGTTCTGATGAATTAATCTCCATGATATCTGTAATCTGATTTTCAAGCCAATAAATTTGGTTTAATATTTTCTCAATCTGTTTGTTGAAACGGCGCACAGCAATACCATATACGAAAATGGTTAAGATTATCAAGCCAATTACAACCAACACCTTATCCCAAAAAGAATGTTCGATTTTTATAGCCAGTAAAAATGAAGATACGCTGGCTAGTAGCACGAATATGTATAAATAAAATAAAGCGTTATCAAAATCGTAGCGAGAACGAAGTGCTTGATACCAATTTATTGTCGCAGATATTGCATATGTTTTTGAGGTTTGTTTAAGTAATTCTTCGTTATTGAAATCTATATCTAGTTGCTGAATATTTTTTGGATTCGGACCCATCCCTAATAATGTTGTTGGTATTGCATGATATACATACCACAATGCGGCAGCTAATGCGAAAAATGACCCCATTAATATCAAAAGACCAACGAAGTTTTCATCGAATGTGATATGGAATATGTCGTGAGAGAATGCCCAATATATTCCAGATGTCGTGATGCCTACAATGGTGAGGAGTAAGATTAAAAGGTTAAATGCTTTTGAATTCATCCTCGAAATTTCTTCAATTAAATCGCGGCAAACATCTTTGTTTATGTTTAGTCGCATTTTCCAATTCTCTGAGTGATTGATATCTTGGACATTATCACGATTCATTTTTCACCTCTATTATATTGAATGTTATCTTGGGTATAAGTATTATGGTTATTTACATTGAGAAGGCTGATGATTCACATATTTTCTTATGAATATCATTATAGATTCCATTATGGCCACTTTGTCAATATTTTTGGTCGTCTTCCACTAAGGGTTCCAATTTTAATGGTATCTCTGTATCCGCAATTAGTACAGACCAACGGGAGCACGAGCTTACCTTCGTCTTCTACCCAGATTTGATCGCCTAGGACCATCATACCCCATTTGCTATCTATTCCATCCTCCGGTTTACAATTCGGGCATTTTCCATGAAAGTAATCTGTAGTAGATATTACTTGAACTTCCATTGAACCATGGTGAGGGTATCCAGTATATTCTAAAAATGACAAACAAGATGGACACATATACCCAACATTTGATAGAGATAAATTTTCCTGGGTTTTTGAAATCGTGATACGACATTTAGGACAGATTAAACCATCCACTTTTTTAATTTGAAATTTCGTTTTTTGAGGATTACGTGAATATACATACCCACACTCGAAGCATGGAAAAAAGAATCCTTCCTTAGTTGCTTGCTTTTTAGCTAATTTTAAATTAATATTCGTTTTACGTTTATATTTTATATCCTCGAGAAGTTGATTTATTGTATATCCTGTTATGCCATCCACCTCATGACCACATTGTGGGCATTTAATGTAGTGCCATTCGACTTTGCAGGTCTTAACATCCTTAAGGTTCACAAAAGGTTTACGTATCTTCCAATCTTTATTTAAAATTAGCATTTTGTATTCATTGCCAGCATATTCTTTAAATAACATATGAATTCTTCCCGAATTCGGTATGTCTCCTTCACGTCTAATGATATGTCCGTGCACATACAATCGAATAATGTAGGGATTGCCAATATGTTTTGTCGCCATTTTTTGAATGTGTCCATCACTAGGTACTACACCTTCAAAGGTTTGGAGTACTGTATTATCCAATTTTTTCTCTACGAGTTTAATTATTTCTTTGTTTCGTGCCATCGAAGCACCTCATTACACACATATTCGTGAAACTATATAATTTTTGTGTAATTATTATCACAAAACGATCAAGAATATGAGGGAATGTGTGTTTATCCGTCGTCGAACCCCTTTCCGTAGATTTTCCTCGGCAGTCCGTCGTGTATCCAGCGCACCCCTTCCTCGTCCAGCAGCCCTTTCTCCAGCAGCATCTTCGTCCTGCGCGGCACCGTCGCCGGTCCCAAAACCGCCCCCGGCCTGCGCGGGTCGTCCATGTAGTCCGTCTCCAGCAGGAAGTCGCGCCCGAGCCTCGCAGCGTCCTGGGCGTTCTTGCCCGAAGCCAGCACGGACGGCGTCAGCCCGAGGTTCAGCGCCTCGCCGACGTGCGGCGGCGCGAAGTGCTTCACAACTCGGTGCCTGGGAAGCCCAGCTTTGTCGGCCATAGCCGCCAGCTCCGCCCAGACTGCGGGCGTTGCGCTCTCGCAGTGCACGACCACGGCGCAACCCTCGCCCTTGGCCAGCGTCATCGCGTAGGCTAGAATCTCGTTCGAGGCGTCCAAAATCGGCCGCTCCACGGGGAAGTGCGGTCGCCCGACCTCGCCGATTGCCAGCGCCCTGCCCTCGGCCACGTATTCGGCGGCAAGCTCCATCCCCCGCATCATCAGGTTCTTAGCTTCGTCCAGCGGGACCTTCTCCATCATCTCGATCATCTCTACGGGGTAAGGGCCGAGGGTGCACTGGCAGCGCACTCCGGCCTCTGCGCCGACCTTGGCGGCCATCGCCACCGTGCGCTCGTAGCCCTCGCGGAAGTCGAAGCTGCGGGTTATCGG
Organism: Thermoplasmatota archaeon; assembly: GCA_036795795.1. Taxonomy (GTDB): domain Archaea; phylum Thermoplasmatota; class Thermoplasmata; order SG8-5; family DAIRED01; genus DAIRED01. The sequence goes on from DAIRED010000170.1 coordinate 3,708, forward strand.
GGTGTCGTCGTACGGCATGTGGGAGATTATGATGCGCGTTCCTCCGGCGCGCTTGAACTCCAGAGCCGCGTCGACGTGGCGGCCAGATGCCTGGAGGTGCATGTGGTTGTCGAGGATCGGCAGGCCCGCCGGAATCGAGGGCACACCGCCGCCGCGGGCCACCTCCGCAGTTCGCACGTCAGCGCCGCCGTTGTCCGCCTCTCCAGCAGGGCTCATCTAAGCGGGGGCTCCTTGTACATTTTCCGGGAATCGCAGAGCGGGTCCAGGCAGGCGTTCTGGTAGGCCAGCAGGCCGCGCGTGTGCTCCGCCACCCAGTCCGGCGAGACCCTGCGGCGGGCCACGCCCGTCTCGATAGCGGCGCGCGCCACCGCCCTGGCCTCCTCGACCATCGCGCGGGGGTCTATCGGGGTTGTGATGATGCACTCCTCCGAGAGCTCGCTGTCCGGAATCAGCCCGGCGATGGCGGCCGAGGCGGCGGCGTTCATCTCGTGATTGATGTCGCTCGCCATGGCGTCCAGCGCACCGCGGAAGATGCCCGGGAAGCCGAGGACGTTGTTTATCTGGTTGGGGAAGTCGGAGCGTCCGGTCGCGACGACACGCGCCCCGGCCTCCTTCGCGTCGTCGGGGTGGATTTCCGGGTCGGGGTTGGACATCGCCAGGACGATGGAGTCGGAGGCCATCGAGCGCACCATCGCCGGCGTGACGAGGTTCGGGCCCGAGAGGCCGACGAAGACGTCGGCGCCCTTGAGCGCGTCCGCCAGCTTGCCCTGGATTCCGCCGCGGTTCGTGCGGAGGGCAATCTCTTCCTTCACCGGGTTCATGCCGGTTTTTCGACCCGTGTAAATGGCGCCCTCGCGATCGCACAGGATGACGTCCCGCGCACCGGTCCGAAGATAGAAATTCGAGCACGCGATGCCAGCGGCGCCTGCGCCGTTGACCACAACCTTCACATCGGCCAGCTTCTTGCCGACCACCTTGAGCGCGTTTATCAAACCGGCCATGCTCACCACTGCCGTGCCGTGCTGGTCGTCGTGGAAGACCGGTATCGCCATCTCCTTCTTCAGGCGCGCCTCGATGTCGAAGCAGCGCGGCGCCGAGATGTCCTCGAGGTTGATGCCGCCGTACGATGGCTCGAGGGCT
>DAIRED010000171.1:0-4793 GCA_036795795.1 Thermoplasmatota archaeon
TATCTCTCCCGCTGGCCTGCCGCTTTTTTTCTGCTGCAGCGGATCCGCGACGAGTACGCGCCCGGCGACACGGTCGAGTTGGACGACGCCTGGTCCGTCGAGGACTCGATCCTGACCTTCCGCCTCCCGCTGGAGTACGCTGGCCCGGCCGACGACTTCAACATCTCCGGCTCTGCGACGTATTCGCCTGTCGGCGACTACGGCATCTATCTGAACGACTGGGTGAACTTCGACGAGAGCTATTACAACTACGGCTACGACCTCACTGGCGCGCAAGCCCTGACCGTTCCCGGCTCCGCCAGCGGGACGCTGGGAGAGATGGATAACGACATCTATTCCGTCGAGCTCGTGGAAGGAATGGGCCTGGGGGTCCACCTGACGGCCGACAGGTCAGAGATGTTCTTCGTCTCCATATTGGACGGGGACGGGACGTCGGTGGGCGGGGCGTCGTACTTGAGCTACAACAACTCGCTGTCGTACATCGTTCCAGAAAACGGGACATACTACATCGTTGTCGAATACTGGGGATACGAGGAAGGGGACGCCGAGTACACCGTCACGACGACCCTGAGGGGAGAGAGTGGCGAGGGGTACGAACGCGCCGAGCCGGAGAACGTGCCGTGGGAGGACGGGGACGAATGGTCCGCGGGCGGCTACATGAGCGCAGACGAGCTCCTGGAGTCGCTTTATTCGGCGATGGACTCCGGCTATTACGATGGAATGGAGACCGATTGGGCTGGGAAGGGCGGCCTGGGTAACTACCTAACCATCGCCTACGCCGGTCCGGAAGCCGGGACGCACAGGTTCGATTACGAGGGGCGCATCTACGCCGACCTCGAAATCGAGATGAGCATGACCTATAGCATGGCTGAGGGTGACGAGTACGGCTACGGCGAGGATTCCGACGTCGAGACGAGCGCGGAGATGTCGGGAACGGCGGACCTGGAATACTCGGGCAGCATTTGGCTGGTATACTATGGCAACGACCAAGGCGTCGGCTATTACGCGGTCGAGAAGCAGACCTATTCCGCGAACGGCAGCCTCGACTGCGCCGCCTCCATGGAATCCAAGATGAGCAGCGATTACTACTCCTACACTTACGCGATGGATGTCGAATTGACGGGGACGGTCGGCCTGAAACTGGATATAACTCATTCGCCTGGGATGCCGTTCCTGCCCGAAGCTGGCGCCGATTTGTCGGTTGAGAAGAGGGCGACGACGACCTACGATGGCACCGGCTCGGCCCACATCGACACCAACCTAGGGATGACGGGGCTGGGCGAGGAATCGCAAGACGATTCACCGTACGATTTCGAAGGTGAGCTAAACGGCTCCTACGAAACTTTCTACTCGCTCGAATACGATGACGAGACCGGGGAGGCACGGGCCCCGCCGGCAATCACCGACCCGCTGACGTACCTGCAGTCCCTTACGGGCGCTGAATACGCCGGATACGGAGGCGAGGCGATGCCGCTGACGGGAGATTACTGGACGGCAAACTCGGTCTTCGACGACAAGTCGGGATTCTACACGGGCTTCGATCTCCCTCTCAGCCCGCTCGGCGGCGCGCTTAGCATGGAGGAAGGGGAGGAGTCGAACCCGCTGTCGGCCCTAGACCTCGGCGATTCCGGGATGTCGATGGCCCGCGTCAGCCTGAGCGAAGCCCGGGATTTCATGGAAAATCCCGGTGGGTTCATCGATTCCAAGGAATCGCCCGCCGTTCCGGCATGGGTCATCTACGTTGTCATAGGCGCGCTGTGCGGTTCGGGCGTCACGGCGGCCGCAATCCTTCTGGCGAGGAGGGGAAGCCGCCCCGGAAAACCAGAAAATCACCAGGATTCGCCACCGCCAGCCGCCTGATGCCGTCGGCAAGGATTTAAGGCATGGAAGGACAAATTCATATATATGTACCGCAATAGGCGTCAATAGGAAGTGAATACAATGCGCACATGGATGGGTTTGGCAATTGGAGCGATGCTAGCGATATCGGCGGCGGGATTGTTCGTCCCGCAGTCCGCGCAGGCCGTGGATTTCGACACGACGACGTACATCTATTTCTACGAAGGCTACCCGTACACGGATTCGGACTACATCTCCGCGGGAACGTCTGTCGTCTACGAGATGTACCTGGCTGACGACGCGGACGTCATCCTCTCGCTGGAAACGGCGGCGGGCAGCAACATCAACTTCTACCTCTACGATTCCTCGGAGAGCATAATAATGACGGGCTCGACCCTTCCCAGCGGGAAGGAGATTGAGTTCGTCTCCACATATTCCGGAACGTACTATGCCGTCGTCGAGTGCATAACCGGCAGCACCAGCAGCTACACGTTCTCGGCGATGTACAAGGGATACGACTTCGGTTCGGCGACGACCCTGAGCGTCCCGGGCGAGGTGACCTCGTACCTATCCGACGCGGCGACCTACGACATATACCACATCGTTCTATCTTATGGCGTCTCGGTCCAGATTGACCTGGACGGGCCGTCTGGCAGCAACTTCGACCTGCTGCTGTACAACACCTACGAATTACTGGAGGATAGCTCTGAATCGTCCGGTGCGGACGAGTCCATCAGCTACAGCCCATCGTACTTCGGCGGGACGTACTACATCATCGTCGAGCAGATGCTTGGCAGCGGCTCGTACACGCTCACCATCGACACGGTCGGCGGCGGCGGCGACGAAGGCTTCGACAAGACCACCCCGGACAGCGTGCCTTGGAGCGCGGGCGACTCCGCAGCAAGCGGCGCCTACCTCGACCTGGCCGACACCATCGAGCAGATGAAGGACGAGATGTTGACCGAGGACATCCCCGACGGGGTCAAGGTCTCCATCGACGGAGCCGGCGGAATCGGCCAGTACATGCTCGTCGAATACGTTGGCGAGGACGATGGCAACTACAAGTTCGACTACTCCTGCAGGATTTACGCGGCCGTGGCAGCCGATGGAAAGATGACCGCTGACAACGTCGACATCGGCAGCGGCACGACGATGGACGGCACAATCAGCGGCGAAGTCGATGCGACAATCGACGTGCTCTACGAGGGCAGCCTCTGGCTCGGGTACTACGAGAACACGGGCGGAAAGGCCTACTGGGCCGCAGAGAAGATGACGCTCCACGTCGCCATGAGCCTCGACGCCTCCGCGAACATGGACGCCGACATCTCCGCTGAGGGGATGACGATGACCGGCTCGATGGACATGAGCGCGACCGCCAGCCTGGACCTGCAGATAACGCTCGAGTCCGAGCCCGGCATACCGTTCCTGCCCGCGACGGACGAGGATATCTCGGTTGAGAGGACCTGCACCGTCGACTACGACGGCGACCTCGTCTTCGACATGGAGGTCGATATGAGCGCGACCGGCTACTTCGAGACCATGATGGAGGACGACTTCGAGGTCCCGGACCCGGTGCACTTCGACGACTCCGCGAGCGGCTCGTTCACCGACTACTTCACGCTTGACTACGACGCCAGCACGAACCTGGCGACCGCCCCGGCCCTGCTCAACGGCGGCTGGGCGATGATCGAGAACGTCGACGAGATAGACATGTCGGGCATCGGCACCCGCTCCGAGGGCTTCGAGACCGTCGCCACATACGACCCGGCGACTGGCATGTACACGACCTACGAGCCCTACTTCGGGCCGGCCGACGAGATGCTCGGCGGACTGGACCTCGGAATCGGGGACCTACCGGACACCAGCTCTGTGGACATGACCCTCGAACCGGTCGCGGCGGCGGACGCTGAGGCCTTCAACGAGGACCCCGAGGCATTCCTGGTGGACCACGACGTCGGGATGCCGGGCTCGGAATTCCCGTGGCTCGTCGTCATACTGGTGGTCGTCGTGCTCGTCGTGGTCGTGGTGCTAGTCCTCCTGCTCCTCGTGATGAAGAAGAAGAAGGCGCAGAAGTTCCACCAGCACCCGGAACCGTACCAGGGACAGCAGCCATACCAGCAGTACCCGCAGCAGGGCCAGTACCCACCGCAGCAACAGTACCCGCCCCAGCAGCAGTACCCCCCGCAGAACCCGCCGCCCCAGTACCCGCAGCAGTAGGCGCGGCTCCCGCAGGAGACGCAAAACCCTTCTTCCCTTTCCTTTTGGTTTATTTCATCTGACAACGCCTGTGCGACAGTGGCGGCTCCACCAATTTTTTAATATAGGGGATAACGCTTCCCAGATTCAGAGGGATACAAATGCAAGCGGGACAGATGGCTTACGACAGGGCGATAACGGTCTTCTCTCCGGACGGCAGGCTCTTCCAGGTGGAATACGCCAGGGTCGCCGTCGGGCGCGGGACGACTACGGTGGGTGTCAAGTTCAAGGACGGGGTCGTGCTGATGGCGGACAAGAAGGTCTCCAGCCGCCTCGTCGAATCCAAATCGATAGAGAAGATTTTCCAGATTGACGAACACATCGGCTGCGCGACGTCCGGCCTCGTGGCGGACGCGCGCGTCCTCGTGGACTTCTCTCGCGTCGTGGCGCAGGTCAACAAGGTAACGTACGGCGAGAAGATACACGTCGACACGCTGGTGAAGCGCATCTGCGACTACAAGCAGAACTACACCCAGTACGGCGGCGTCAGGCCGTTCGGAACGGCGCTGCTGGTCGGCGGCGTCGACGAGGCGGGCGTGCATCTCTTTGAGACAGACCCCAGTGGGGCCTTGCTCTCGTACAAGGCCGGCGGAATCGGCAGTGGCCGCGCGGCCATAATGGAGGTCTTCGAATCTTCGTTCAAGGACGACATGTCCCAGGACGAGGCCGTGAAGCTCGGCTTGACTGGCCTGAAGAAG
>DAIRED010000172.1:0-4778 GCA_036795795.1 Thermoplasmatota archaeon
CGTCGGGCGCGGCGTGTGGCTGGCGCTCGCCCTCGTGACCGCGGGAAGCATCGTGCTTACCGTGAACGGAGGGGGCTTGTGGGGGCTGTCGCTGGGAGCCATGGCAATCCTGGCGGCGTGCCTTCTGTGGGGTTTAGACAACAACCTGACCCGCAACATCTCGGCGAGGGACCCGATATCGATCGTCGCTGTCAAGGGGCTCGGCGCCGGGTTGTTCAGCATCGCCTTGGCGTTCGTCCTGGGCAGGGACTTCCCGGAGATATTAACAGCACTCGCGGCCATGCTAGTCGGATTCGTTTGCTACGGATTGAGTATCGCGATGTACGTCAGGGCGCTCAGGGGCCTGGGCGCTGCGAGGACCGGGGCGCTCTTCGGAACCGCCCCTTTCGTGGGGGCTATGATTGGTCTAGCTATGTTTCGCGATCCACTGACTGCGGGTTTCCTCATTTCTATCCCTCTGATGATCGTCGGAGCGGTCCTCCTTCTCAGGGAGGCGCATGTGCACCCGCACGTCCACTCGCCCGAGAGACACGAGCACAGGCACGTCCACGACGACAGCCACCACGGCCACGCGCACGAAGGTGAAACTCCTGTAGTGAGCGCGCATTCCCATCCCCACGAGCACGAGGCGGTCGAGCATGCTCATCCGCACGCACCCGACATCCATCACAGGCATGGGCACGAGGAGTGATGGGGGGCACTCCACATGGGTGAGCGGGTCTCCGACCAAGGCGACCCGCCACCCATCATCACGAATGCGCGGCCCTTCCCCCACGGGGGAGGGGGCGGAACCATCGCTGAGCGATGGGCGCAGGGGTGGGGGCTTTAGCGAGGCGATGCATCGCCGAGCGTCAGGGAGCCTCGGGAGTGCCCCTGACGTTGCATTAGAGCGCCGTCAAGGAGCCCCGAGGGCAAAGGCCCAAATAGACGGCTTTGCGTTGGAAACCCGCAGCGAAGACGTCATTTGCGCGTTTGTAGGGTTTATCTTACGAAATACCCGAGGGGCGACACAGGGCGGCGCTATCGTAGTCGCATTGTTCGGTTACACACTGGGTGCCGGGACGGGCATGAAAGCAGGAGCGTCCCTCTTGCCGTTCAGAACCAAACCGATGAGCTGGTTGGTTAACATCTCCCTGTGCCTGGATTCGAACTCCACGAGGTTGAGGATCATCTCGCTGGTCTTCGTGTCGGCGGCCAGCGTTAGCCCCCTCCGGTAAACTGAGATTATGCGCTCCTCGAGCTTGATGGCGTGTTCGAGCACCTCCGCGACGCTCTTGCCGGCCATCTCGTCCATGCTCGGTAGGAAAACCTTTTCCGGCTCGATGCTCGGAGAACTGAGGTCCAGCGTCACCCTTCCCGCCAGGTTGTGCCTGATCAGGTTGATGTGACCCGCCTCCTCGGCGGCAAGCTGCTTGAAAATCCTCGCTGATTCCTTGTCTGGCGCCGTCTTCGCCATGATGGTGAAGAATGTCTTGCCGTATTCCTCTATCTTCAGCGCTTGTACGAGGACGCCTTCAACGCTGTCGGCCTTGATTTCAGGATCCATGTTATCGTCCCCTCTGACCGGCTGGAACGTATTTAATGGTCATTCCGAGGTTATCAAGCACGATAAACAGGATGCCCGTCATCGAGCGCTGGAGGATCGTCGCCGCGCAGGCAGCCACATACAATGTCATTCGCGCGATTCCTTCTTCATCTCTCTGAGTGCCACAATCGGACAGTAGCTCTTGCTGAGCCCCTGGAGCAAGCTGCATTTCAGCATGGTCACGGGGCAGTTCAGGCAGTTTCTGACGCCCCTCTTCTGCGCGCATTCGAGGATGATGCATTTCTCCGGCATCGCATTGTTTTCCTCAATGCATCCTTTACACTCTTTGCAATAGAACTGGCAGTCAGAGCAGAAACGGCCGCAGATGCCGATGGTTCTCTCCGGGCATTGGCTGGAATCCATGCGCCCTCGACCGTCGTTGTTGTAATTATATCCAACGAAGAGAATATCATGGGTGATTCTATCGCTTCGCGGCCATCGACAGGGGTCATCACGGCCTCATGAAACGTTGCGAGCCCGTTTCACTGCTCATGAACTGCGGAAAACATCCCCTCTTAAACCTTCCCTTTTCAAATCGTCAGGCCACTTGGCCCACATATGCGTTCTCCTCCATAGGTGACCAAAATGGTTCACAGAACAACCCAAGTGAATAGCGCGCCGGGCGAGACCCCGGACGTGCTGGAGCCGATATCGGTGGATGCCACGACCCAGATAGGGACCGCGCGGAACAAGTGCACGGAGCTCCTGGAGCTCTGCGACGGGCTGGGAACCCAGCTCAAGGCGCAGATACGCAACAGGGTCCAGGCCATCCGCGGAGCCCTGACGGCGCTGCAGACCGACGTCGAGGAGATAATGGACCTCGCCGAGCCCATAGGGAACAGCGCGCCGAGCTGGCCGGGCGTCAACCAGGCCATGCTCGACATCGAGGCGCTAGGCCACGAGGCGCGCATCTTCGTGGTGGACATGACCAGGTACCACGAGGTGTACCCGTTCATGTGGCCCCCGGAACCCGAGATCGACGAGTAAGCAGCCTCCACTAAAACCTTTTTCTTTACTTTCAAGGTGTTAACATGATGTCCCTGGAGCATTTCGCCCTGCTGGTCGCGTTCGTATCGTTCTTCGCGGTGCAGATATACGCCAACGACAGGCTGCGCAGGCACGCTGTCGCCATCCTGACGAGGCACAAGTCGAAGCTCTACGACTTCCTTGACCCGGTGATAGACGACATCGCCGCGGAGCTGCAGAAGGAGGTCGCGGAGCACGACAGGGAATGGATAACGGACGCGGTCCAGAGGCGGATGCTCAAGGTGGGTGTCTACATCTTCACGGAGATGGGGAAACAGAAGGCGAAGGAGATAGTGAGAGAGATTATAGAGTCCGTATTGGCTGGGCGATGAAGTAATAGTTCACAGGGACGGTGGCCGACTTCCGTTTACAGACTGGAGAAAATTTAATGGTATCTTCCCCACACCAAAGTGTGTCTGCGCTGAAGTCATCTCCCTTCTACTCGACACACTAGAAATCAGGGTCAGAATGAAATGTATTTTTATACGACTCACGATATTTGATTATTTCTCTATGCCAGATGTTTGAAAACTGCTCTGTGGTTAACCTAATTTCTTTTACCAACGGAAGTAAATCTTTCACTCGATCATCTAATCGAATATCATAATTATCTGGTTTCCAGTTATATCTATGAAATGAAATTTGTTTTAAACAATCAACGACATTCTTATCATGATCCGTAAGTGATTGTAGTGGCTTAGGAATCAGAACGAGATTAGCTACACAAGTAAATGCTTTCCAATCATGCGTGTATCGTGTCCCCCCATAAATATGGCAACAAGTATAACCCGAGAATGCAGCCTGAAATGATTTTCCGACTAGCGAATATGCTAAAGCATTTTGAGGTTTAAAGTTTAAATCTATAAACGAACGACCAGTATCGGTCTCTTTCCAATGAGGGGTTTCATTTTGTATTTCTGCTCCTAATTTACGTATTGCATAAGGGTAAAATACGCCAGGCGCATTCAATTTATTATTCTTTGTGATAAAGTCAAATATTTCTTTACTAACCCAGAATGAGGTCTGAACTATTAATTTTGAAAAATCGATTGAGTACTGTTTTAACAGATCCTCTGCGGGCGGGATATCAAAGTTTTTTTTCTTATGTGAGATACCTGTGATTACTTTTATTTCTCTTGGTATATCGATATTAACAATTTTAGAATATTGTTTTTTAACCCAATCAACTAGCTCTAAATAGGATAAAATGGACCCGGTCGGTAAAATCTCACAAATAATCGAATTATCTGCTATTAAATTTTCTGGCATTTCATATCTTCCATTGTACTCGCCTGGAACAGTAAGCCGTCTTAATTTATATACCTCCCTTAAATAGTTAAATGTATGATTCGGATGATCCGCATTACACCATTGACTTATTCTCGCATTTTGTACCTCTTTAGAACATATCTGGCTTGCTAGCTGTTGAATGTCCGTTTGTTTAAATGCAAAAGCCGTTTCGGAAAAGCTACTTCCTTGTCCTTGAATTTGGAGATATTTGTTATAAGTTAAAATAGCGGTAGCTAACCATACTGAGCCACATACGTCATCAACATCTTTTATTTTTAATATTACATCCATTTTATTAACTCCCGATTTAATTACCTTTATATTGATATCTGGCATTACATGATTTACAATAAATTAAATCTTTAGATATTATAGTTAATTTTATACCGCATCTTGGGCAGACTAACTCCTCTTCTTCGGTTAAAGTCGTAATTATTATCGCATCCTCTATACCTTCTGGCCATCCTAAATTAAACATGTCGAACATCTAAAATGCACCCCCACCTTCGAATCCAATCATACGTCCCCCAAGTGACGGTCTCTATTCACCTGCATCACAAACCACAATGGGAATGCTTCTCTATAAAGATGCTCGTTTATCCAAACTCCACTCCCTTATACTTCTCCCCAGATGGTACAGCCTTCGTCGCCCCCTCCACCCCATCCTCAACCCCCGTCATCATCTCCAACAGCTCCCTGAACTTGTCCGGGTGCATCAGAACCAGGGCCACACGTTCTTCTATCTCCGCGCCGACCTTCGTCTTAAACTCGATAGCGACCGCATCAGCATGAAGCCAGACGACGAACTCGTTGGCGTAGACTGGGAGAGGCGTCATTTGCCTCTCCCGTTGTATCGAGTCCTAGCCGTGCGCACAGC
>DAIRED010000173.1:0-4776 GCA_036795795.1 Thermoplasmatota archaeon
TCTATCGAGGTGCTGGAAGAGAAGTGCGTCCACAAGGGCGCGGACCACTGCGAATTCGCGTTCAAGTGGAAGGAGTAGCTGCGCTCAACCCCTTTTCTAGTCTCGCCTCGCCGGCTCGGGCTCGCAGAAAAGGTGTATGGTATCCCAAAAGGCTCGCCCTCACCAGCTCGGCTCGACCGTACCTGGCCTGCGGGCCAGGTTGCTGTCCTTAACCAACTGGACAAATTCTGTTTTCGATAGCGGAGAGGGGGCTTCAGAACCCCGAAGCGAGCGCCATCATCATGAGCAGGACCGCGAAGACCAGCAGGAGCAGGTAGCCGTTGCGCTTCTTCTTCAGCGCCTCCTTGTGCTCCAGCTTGCAAGCGTCGTCGCAGAAATCCTCCGTGACGAGGACCGCCTTGCGGCAGGTCCGGCAGTGCTTGTGCTGGGGGAGCTTCTCGACCATCGGCTCACACCTGCATCTGGCCGCCGCACTCGGGGCAGAACTTGGCGCCGCCAGGCACCTGCGCGTTGCACTTCGGGCACGGGACCTTGGCGTTCGCAGTGGGCGCGCCGCACTCGTGGCAGAACTTCGCCCCGGCGGGAACGGGCTTGCCGCACTTCGCGCAAGGTGTTCCGAGCGCCGGAGACGGCCCGCCGCAGTTGGGGCAGAACTTGGCCTGGTTGGGGATGTTGGTGTTGCACTTCGGGCACGGGACGCCTGGTTGCGGCGGCCCTCCGGGCTGGTTCATGCTCTGATTCATCTGGCCGCCCATGGCGGCTCCGGCTCCGAAGCCCGCGCCCATTCCAACGAACGCGGAGGCGTCGCCGCCCTTGGCCGCGCCCTCGCCCACGCCCTCGATGGCCTTCCCGGTCTGATACTGCATGTAGTTGACGCCGAGCGCGCCCATCGACGAGCGCTTGTCTATCGCCGCGGCGACCTCCTCCGGAGGCGTTATCGTCAAGCCAGTTATCGCGGTTATCTTCAAGCCGAAGCGGATGACGTTTGTCTCCGCCTTGGCGATGACCATCTGCTGGATTTCCTGGATGTATGCCGGCATGTCCACGAGGGCCATCTGGCGGTCGCGCTTGAGCTCACCCATCGCGTCGTTCACGGCTGCGACCAGCTCGCCTCTGAGCCAATCGACAATCGGTTCGGGAGTCGTCCACTGGTTCGTGCCGACCATCTGGGTGATGAACGTTATGGGGTCGATGATCTTGAACGAGAGGTTTCCGAACACCCGCAGCCTGACCAATCCGAAGTCCCTGTCCGAGTACGTCAGCGGCTCTGGCGTGCCGAACTTGCCGCGCATCTCCCTGCGCTGGATGAAGTAGACCTCGCCGAGCTGGCGGACGCCCGTGAGCTTCGCGCCGAGCGTGCCGAGTATCGGGACGTTCGTCGTCGTGAGGGCGAACCTGCCGGGCTGGTCGAAGACGTGCAGCGCCTTGCCGTCGCGGAAGAAGACGGCGTACTCGTCCTCCATGACTATGAGGTTGTCGTTCCACTGGACGTTGGTCGGGAGCTTGTACATTACAGCGTAGCCGGTCGCTTCGCTGCCCTTGAGCTCCTGCGGCCATGTGTATGTGTTCCTCGCCACGTCGCCGTCTGTGCTCTTTCCCCTCAGGAACGCCATGTCACTGCACCTCCAGTCCCGCTATGCGCTCGCGGCGCCTGTCCCAGGTCTGGCCGAAGTTCTTCAGCGCCTGGTCGAAGCTCCGCATCTGGCTATTTATCTCCCTCATGTCGGAGCTCTCGGTCGCCGCGACGAGGCGCTCCGCCCCGTTGCGCATCTCGTTCAGCCACTTGAGGAGGGACAGATCCCACTCGTACATCTGGTTGAGCTCGGCCTCCTCTATCCTGAAATCGGGGGAAACGCCGGTGTAGCCCTGCTCTGCGTGTCGCACGCGCGACTCGGTGGTGTTGACGAGGCCGATGAGCCTTCCCACCTCTTCCAGCAATTCTATCATCTGGCGGCGGGACATGCCCCGGCGCGCGGCCTCGAGACCGCTCCCTGCGTCCTTGAGCAGCTTGGCCATCTGCTCGCGCAGCAGCCTGTCCGCAATCCTGAGGTCCTCGCGCTTCCTGTACCCCCTGAAGCCGGGGATGAGCAGCTCTATCTGCTTAATCAGCCCGCGGTCGTTGGCAACTTCCTGCCTTAGGTCTACCATCTGTTCACACCTTCTTCGATTCGTTCTTCTGCATCTTGTACCCAGTGATGTAGATTACAATGACGAGCCCGGAGCAAATTATCAGGAGCAACGCGAACCCGGCCACGATTCCCAGGCGGTCCCCGAGGACGAAGTAGGCTAGAAGACCGAGGACGACCAGGAACGCCCCGACCGCGACGGGGGCGAGGGCGACGCGCGGAGACTCGCCCGCACGTGCGAGCCCCATGAAGAGGACGACAGCGCCGATGGAGGCGAGCCACAATACGAAAGCCTCCACTATTCCGACCGCGCCGAAGGCGGCCGCCAGCATCCAGACTCCCAGCAGCATGAATGTCACCGCATACGACGACACCACGACCACGTCGGACCTGTTCACCTTCGTTTCACCTGCTCTAACATTCGCATCGGGGTATATCAACTTGTCTGAGGTTGGCCCCGGGATTTCCTCCCTCCGAACCATTATGAAGCCCGAGCGGTTCCACCCCCGCGATGACGCGCAGCCTGTTCGCGAAGCGCACCGAGGGGCTTCAGGTTTCCGGAGTGCGCAAGATGTTCGAGATGGCTCCGAAGGGCTCCATCAATCTCGGCCTGGGAGAGCCGGACTTCCCGCCGCCACCCCACGTTGCGGAAGCGCTCGGAAAGGCCGCGCTGGAAGGCAAGAACGGCTACGGCCCGACAATGGGAATCCCCGAGCTCCGCGACGCCATCGTCGACAAGCTTCACGCTTACAGGAAGGACGTGGCGCGCGAGAACGTCATGATAACATGCGGTGCGACGCAGGGGCTGATGGTCGCGGCGAAGGCACTCTACGATCGCGGCGACGAGGTGCTCGTCCCGGACCCGGGTTTCGTGCTCTACGCCCCGCACTGCCAGATAACCGGCGCGAGGGCGATGCCGTACGCGCTGCGCCAGGAAAACGGCTTCCGCCCGGACATGGAGGAGCTGAAGGACCTGGTGTCCCCGCGGACGAAGGCCATAATCGTGAACTCCCCGAGCAACCCCACCGGCGGGGTTTTCCCGAGGGAGGACATCAAGGCCATCGCAGACCTGGCGGACGACTACCACCTCGCCGTCATCTCTGACGAGGTCTACGATTCGATTGTCTTCGACGCGAAGCACGAGTCGTTCCTGTCCCACGGCGACCTGCTCGTCCACGTCAACTCCTTCTCGAAGATATTCTCACTGACGGGCTGGAGGCTCGGCTACACAGCCACCTCGGCGGAGATGATGGCGGAACTCTCCAAGCTGCAGTACTACGACGTGGCCTGCCCACCGACGCCGGTGCAGCACGCGGTGCTGGCCGCGATGCGCGGGCCTCAGGGCTTCATCGAGGAGCGCAGGCGCGAGTACCAGGCCAGGCGCGACCTCATCGTCGAGCGCCTGAACGCCATCGACGGTTTCACCTGCACCTATCCGAAGGGCACATTCTACGCCTTCCCCAAGTTCGACTTCGACGTCACCTCGCAGGAGATGGCTATGAAGATACTCAAGGCGGGCGTCATCTGCACCCCCGGCACGGCGTTCGGGCCGCAGGGGGAGGGGCACGTGCGATTCTCCTTCGCCGCGAGCAGGGAGAACATCGAGAGGGCGATGCCCGTGGTCGAGAAGGCCGTGAAGGGGCTCCAGCGCAGGAAATGATTCGACATCTGCCGACATGCGCTTAGGAAAGATATTTATCCGTTGGGGCGGTTTTCAAGGCGGATGCACCCATTCAGCCATTTGAAGATGATAACAGAGGGAGCGATAGCCCGAATCGTGCTGGCCAGGCCCGAGGTTCACAACTCATTCAACGGAGAACTCATCTACGAGCTGCGCACGGCCTTCGAGGCGACGGCCGCAGACGAGGCGGTCCGCATCGTTGTACTGACCGGAGACGGTAAATCGTTCTGCGCCGGCGCGGACCTGAACTACATGAAATCGATGGCCGCCTACGGCACGCGGGAGAACACGAAGGACGCCAGGGCGCTCTCCGACATGTTCGTCTCCATCCGCTCCTGCCCCAAGCCGGTCATCGGCCGAATCAACGGCGCCGCGATGGGCGGCGGCGCGGGGCTCGTGGCGGCGTGCGACATTTCCATAGCGGCGGAATCTGCCACGTTCGCGTTCTCCGAGGTCAAGCTCGGGCTCGTGCCAGCGGTCATCTCGCCGTACGTCATCGAGCGCATCGGACCGTCGGCGGCCAGGCGCCTCTTCATGAGCGGCGAGCGATTCGACGCGAAGTTCGCGGAGAGGATTGGGCTCATCGACCAGTGCGTGCCAGACGACATATTGGACTCGGTCGTTGCGGAGCAGGCGCGGCAGCTCCTCTCATCAGGACCGCTCGCAATCGCGGAGGCAAAAGCCCTCGTCGAGGCCGCGAAGTCCATGCCAGCGACCGAGTTGCGCATGCACGCCATCTCCAAGATTGCCGACCTGCGGGGCTCGCCTGAAGGCCATGAAGGGATGTCTGCATTTCTCGAGAAGAGAAAACCGAAATGGGTCGTGAAATAATGTTCAAGAAAATCCTGATAGCCAACAGGGCCGAGATTGCCGTGCGGATAATGCGCGCGTGCCAGGAGATGGGCATCTGCACCGTGGCGGTCTACTCGGAGGTCGACGCGAAGGCGCCGCACGTCCAGAAGTCGGACG
>DAIRED010000174.1:0-4750 GCA_036795795.1 Thermoplasmatota archaeon
TCGTGATGGAACGCTCCGTCTCCGTGCAAGTGAGCCTCGGGCCCCATTGGGCCAGCTCGTGCTTCGGCGCCTCAGGCCCCGGCGCCTGCGGCTCCGCAGCCACGGCGGCGGGCGTGACCGGCTTGGGCGCTTCCTTCTTTTCCTGTATCCCGTCAAGCAGGGAAATCTCGTCTTGTGTCATTGAAATCATCCGAAAACTTTGTCCAGCCATCCGGGCAGCTGCGTGAATGCGAGGTAGACCGCGAAGCCCAGCGCGCCGATGAGCACGAGCCCGACGCTCGTTATCTGGAGCACCTTGACGTACTCGTCGTTGGTCGGTTTGCGCGCCATCTTCAGGACTCGGCCGTACTCTCCCTTGCCGATGTGCTTGACGCGGTTCTCGATGCGCTTCTGTAATTCCAAAGATTCGTTGACAATGTCCATCAGTATCAGCAACCGTCAGTGTATTAGGTCCATCCCCATGTCCTTGCCCTTGCGGGAGTCTTCCTTTCCGAATATCTGCTTCGACTTCACGCCAGTTATGACGACCATGACCTTCATCTTCCCTTCGAGCTCCGGCTCGACCGCCGCGCCCCAGATGATGCGGGCGTTCGGGCTTATTCTGCTCTGGATGAGCTCCGCGGCCTTCTCGGCCTCGGAAACGGACATGTCCGGTCCGCCGTGGACGTTGATGAGCGCGCCAGTCGCGCCGCTGATGTCGACCTCGATGAGCGGGGAGTTGATTGCCTCGTTAACGGCTTCCTCGGCGCGGTTCTCGTTCTCGCCCTCGCCCAGGCCAATGATTGCGACGCCTCCGCCCTTCATGATGGTCTTGAGGTCGTTGAAGTCCAGGTTGACGAGCCCGGGCTTTGTGATGACCTCTGTGAGGCCCTTTATGGACCTGACCAGCACTTCGTCCGCGAGCTTGAACGCC
The DNA here is from genome assembly GCA_036795795.1 of Thermoplasmatota archaeon. Classification (GTDB taxonomy): domain Archaea; phylum Thermoplasmatota; class Thermoplasmata; order SG8-5; family DAIRED01; genus DAIRED01. The sequence continues at coordinate 914 of DAIRED010000174.1, forward strand.
GCCTCGATGGAGAGCCTCGGGGCTATCTCCAGGAGCTTGTCGTTCGGGATGACGATGACCGTGTCGGCGACCGCGCGCAACCGCTCGAGCCCGTACTGGGCGTTCTCCATTCTAACGGAGCCCTCGGCCTTGAACGGCGAGGTGCATATCGCGATGGTGAGCGCGCCGGATTCCTTCGCCATCTGCGCCACGACGGGGGCCGAGCCAGTGCCAGTTCCGCCGCCGAGGCCGCACGTGACGAAAACGATGTCGGCTCCCTGGACGACCGCCTTGAGCTCGTCCTCAGCCTCGCGGGCGGCCTGCTCGCCGACCTGCGGGAGCGCGCCGGCGCCGAGCCCGCGCGTCGAGCGGCGCCCGAGCAGGAGCTTGTGCGGTGCGTGGATTTTGAGAAGGTGCTGCGCGTCGGTGTTGCAGGCGTAGAGCTCGGCGCCCATGATGCCGGCTCCGACGAGCCTGTCGATGGTGTTGCAGCCACCGCCCCCGCACCCCACAATCTTGATGTTGGTCTTGAGACCGGCCAGCACCCGCTCCAGTTCCTCGTCGTCCGAGTTACCGGTGACCGGCTGCTGCCTCGCCGACTGCGGCGGGGCGGTCTCGTGCAGGGAACGCGACAGCACTTCCTTGACAATCGAACTCATGATACCACCTTGCGATTCGGGATGCGGCTCAGATATTAATAAACTGAGACACCCCATTCACCTTAACAACGCTCATATTATTTAAGGTTTGGGTCGAGCCCGGCGAGCGTCCAGGGATTCACCGCACGGTCTGGAGGTGGTGCTCCGGCGCGGGCGCGCCCTCGCCCGAGTGCACGTTCTCCGCCACGCCCGTGACGACGATCATGACCTGCATCCTGCGCTCGATGCTCTGGTCGACTATCGTGCCCCAGATTATCCTGGCCTGCGGCCCGATGCGCTTCGAAACCAGCGCCACCGCCTCCTGAGCCTGCTCGATTGTCATGTCCGGCCCGCCGGTGACGTTGACGACGACTCCTTTCGCACCGGAGATGTCCGCGTCCAGCAGCGGGGATTTCAGCGCGCGCTCCGTCGCCTCCGCGGCCCGCACGTCCGCCGGTCCGTCCGAGCCGCCGATGCCTATGACGGCGAAGCCACCGTTCTTCATCACCGTGCGCAGGTCGTTGAAGTCCAGGTTGATTAGCCCGGGCTTGGTGAGTATCTCGCTCATGCTGCGTATCGAGGTGGCCAGTATCTCGTCGGCGACCTTGAAGGCCTGGTTCAGCGGCAGCTTCGGGACCAGCTCCAGCAGCTTGTTGTTGGGGACGAGGATGACCGTGTCGGCGCTCTTCTTCAGCTTTTCCATCCCCCAGAGGGCGTTCTCCATCCGCATCTTGCCCTCGCCCTTGAATGGAAGCGTCGCGACAGCGACCGTGAGCGCGCCCTGCGCCCTGGCTGCATCGCAAATGTACGCCGCCGAGCCAGTGCCGGTCCCGCCGCCGAGCCCGCACGTCACGAACACCAGGTCGGAGTTCTCCATCGCGTTCTTGATGGATTCGTCGGCCTCCATCGCCGCCTGCTCGCCGAGCTTCGGCAGCGCACCGGCGCCAAGCCCGCGCGTGGTCTTCTTCCCGAGCAGAATCTTCCTCGGGACGTTAATCATGTGGAGGTGCTGCGCGTCCGTGTTGGCCGCGATGAATTCCACTCCCTGCACGCCCATGTCGACGAGGCGCTGGACGGTGTTCGAACCGCCGCCTCCGCAGCCGACGACCTTTATCTTCGTCCTCAGCTGGGACAGCATCGCCTCGAGCTCGCTGTCGGTGCCTGCGTCCTCCCCGACGGCCGACGCTGGCACCTGAGAATAATCGCGGCCCTGCGGCAAAACTGCCCTGTCCCTTGCTAGCGCGGAGTCTACTATGGACTTCATCTAGACCACCTTCCGACATGAAGCGCGACGGCGCATCCCATATCCGGGGCGAGATTGGCGCACCGAGATATAAGGGTTGGCCTGGCGACAACGCTTTCTTTGAGTCTCGCTGCGCTGGCTCACCCTCGCCAAAGAAAGCATTGGGAGCAAAGAAAGCTCGGGTGAGCCTGCTCGCTCGACCGGGGTTTGCCGGATGTTGTATTGGCACAAATGCGCTAGCCAAAAGGAGAGAAATTAAAGGTTTTAGGAAGGCAATTTAACCGCACTCACCACGCCTTGTTCCAGGTAGTGTCGCCGCCACCGTTGTAGATCCAGTAGGCCCGTCCCGGCACGAACGCCGCCGCGTCGGCCATCACGCTCGTGCGGTAGGTCTGCGCGCCGTCATACTGCTCGACGAGGCTCACGGTGGGGCACGCGCTCTTCAGGTTCGCCACGGTGAACGTCGTGTCGTCCGATGGGAAACCCACTAGGTTCCAACCGGATTTCAGCAGGATGCCCGTCGAGGCAGGCGTCGAATAGCCGGTCCCGCCGACGCAAATCTGGCCGTCCCCGACTGCCGTGACGAAGAGCCACACACCGCGGACGTTGTCAACCGCTGTCAGGTCGTTCAACGACGATATCCAACCGGTGTTGTACTGCTTCCACGGGTCGGCCGGCGTCGCCGGGTCGTACCACATGGCTCGGGTCCAGACGACTCCGCCGGTCTTGTCCAGCAGCGCGTCAGGCATCGCCGTCGGTCCGAGTATCGGGATGGACACAAGGTTCCATCCAACGGCCACGGTGATGTTGAACCACGCAGCCGCCCCGGCGATTTCCGGCACCGCGTTCACGTTCATCTCCTCGTTGCCCCAGACGTCCTCGGCGCGCACGACGTACCACCAGTTTGTGCCGTCAAATTCTCCGCGGCCTATGTCGGTGTAGGTGGAGACGCCCGCCGCGACGCTGGTGACGAGGGCCCCGGAGTTCCACGGTCCAGCCGAAGTCGCGGCGCGGTAGATGTTGTAGTTTGCCACGTCGTCTGCGCCGGCGCCGTCGTCCGCCGACAGCGTCCAATCAAGCAGGTTGTCATCCGTTGTCGCACCGCCGGTGTAGGTCAGGAGCACGTTGTCCACGTACCAGTAGTCAAGCTGGTACGCGTTGCCAACGACCGTGAACGAGAGGTAGAAGGTCGCCGAGCCCACGTCCGCGGTGCTCACGGTCCTCGTCACGAGGGCGGGACCGACGTTCCCGGTGCCCGAGACCACGGACCACCCCTCGTCGTGCCATGTCGTCCCGTCGGAGCTCGTCTGGGTGCTGACCATCACTCCCGCACCGTAGTCGTCGAAGAAGTTGTTCCACGAGAGCGCCAGGTTCGACATTCCCGTGGTGTCCAGCGGGCCGGCGTAAAGACGCCAGGTGTTGTCGTTGCTTACCCAGCCGAAGCGGGCCTCGGGCGAGGTTCCGCCGGCGTTAGCCGTCGTCTGCCTCGTCCACTGATTGGTGGGTCCTGTCTGAGTCCAGCCGGTCGGCGGGAAGGTCGCGTCGGTGAAGTCCTGGTCAATCAGGGTGGCGCTGCTCGTCCCCGTCCACTCGACTGTCAGCCCGGTAACGGGGCCAGGCGGCGTGATATCCGTGGTCGTGAATGACCATGTCGCGGATTGGGTCCCGATCATGCCATCGTCCGCGATGGCGTACCAGCTATAAGTCGTCGAAGGTGACAGGCCGTTCCACGGCACCGACGTGTAAGTCCCGCTTGGGACGTCGAACGTCATGCCGATGAAAGTCGGACCAGCCGCATCGTAGAACTCGACGGAGAGTAGGTCGCCATTCGGGTCGGCCACACGGACCTGGAGGGTCGGGTTCACCGGCACCGCTGTGGCGCCGTTCGCGGGCGTCGGGTTGTTGGGGGCGCTTGGCGGGACGTTGCCAGCCGGTATCTCCGGCGATGGCAGCTTCATCCGCGGACAACATGACCTG
>DAIRED010000175.1:0-4720 GCA_036795795.1 Thermoplasmatota archaeon
CCCGCCAGTATTTTGAATCGAGGAAGGATTCGAACGAGGACTAACGGTCTCCGACATATTGCATCAAGGAGTTAGTCCGAAGTTTGGGCAAGTACCACATTTTAGCAGCCTTGCCCAAATAAGATGTTGAGCGCCCGCCAGTATTTTGAATCGAGGAAGGATTCGAACGAGGACTAACGGTCTCCGACGCATTGCGTCAAGGAGTTAGTCCGAAGTTTGGGCAAGAAAGACAAATACTATGCCTTGCCCAAATCGGATGTTAAGCGCCCGCCAGCATCTATTAAATGTGGAGAGGAGCCAGCTCAATCGCCGCGCTCTAGCATCTGGTCGACTATGTTGGCGTAGTCGTGCTTCCTTATCTCCGTCATGCCTGGGACCGAGAGGATGATGCGCACGGGGTTCTCGAACGAGAAGCCGCTGGACTTCATCATCGTCGAGTAGGCGGTCATGCTCTCGGTGTAGTCCTGGAAGTCGCTGTGAGCCGTCATCATCACGAACTCTGTGGCGCCCGCGACGAAGAGGAACGCCGGCATCTCCGCCGACACGCGCCTGACGAGCCTCTCGCGCTCCTTCTCGGGCATGCCTATCTTTATCTTCTGGTGGACCATGGAGATTATCTGGTAGCCGAGGGTGCCCAGGTTCAAAATGCGCCTGTTCTCGACGAGCCCGTCCTCCAGGAAGCGCTTCTTCATCGCCGAGACCGCCTGCCTTGACACTCCGGCCTTCTCGGCAATCTGGCTGTCGGACAGCTCTGGATTAGTGACGAGTGTCTTGAAGACCTTTCGCTCCTTAGACGAGAGCTTCTGGACGTCGGTAGGTTCGCTTGGCGCCGTTCCGCCGTCAGCGGGCTTGAGGTTGAGGTCGAAAGCGCACTGGACAATCCTGGAGTGATCGAAGTAGTTGATGATATCCGTCAGGCGGTACGGGAATATCACAGTGTTCCAGTGGCTCTCCTCCAGCATGTCGTGGAAAGAGAAGTACTGCTGGAACGCCTCGATGTCGCGCCTGATGTCCGTGTAGTTGCACGCCATGTTCAGAGTAATCTCTGAATTTGGGTCGGAGACCATGTAGAACGATTTTCTGGGAAGGCCGAAGCGGCCCAGGAGGCGCTCCGTGTCCAGGTGCTCGCCCGGGTCCTTCAGGCGCCCGTAGCCGACCGCGAAAAGCTCGTACCCCATCTTCTGGAGGCGCGGCATCGAAACCGTGTAGTAGTAGCCCCGCCTCTTGAGCCTGCGCCTTATCGCCGTCACGGTGGACAGCTTGAGGTTCGTGGCCTCGGCGAGCTCCCGGTCGTTGAAATCGGGATACTTGATCAGGTAGTACAGCCCAATCTGTTCCTTTTTGGTGAGAAGCGCCTGCTTCATGGGCGCGCCTATGCTAATGAGGAATAAATAGTTATGTAATCATTACAAAACTATATTTTTGAGGCAATACTACAGTCGCCATACAGCTTTGGCATTCAAGGCTTGGCCGTCGAGGTGTTTCACTTCGGGTCTTTCGTTGCCTCATCTGCCTCGTGCTTGTGGTCGTGGCCTTCGTGGGAGTGGTCGTGCCCCTCATGGTCGTGTTTGGCCTCGGCCTTCTCCGCTTTCTTGACGTATTCCTCGACAAAGCGAATCTTGGCCAGCCCCATCATCTCCCTGAGGTCGCTGACAATCTTGTACTTCGACACGAACCACTTCTCGTCGTACTTGCACATGTCAGAGAGCACGATGTCAACGCCGTCCGCACCAGTGGCTTCGACCTTGAAGCCCTCGGCGGAACCGTAGCCCATCTCGATGACGGCCAGAACCTTGTCGTCCATCTTGTCGACCCTCTCCTTGACGGTGAACTTGTACTTCAGCTTCCGGCCGGCGAGTCGGTCGTTGAAGTCGACGCGCACGCGCCCCGAGCTGACGGCGACGATGTAGCCAGACTTGTCCCCGACGACCACGCGCTTGCCAATCTCGGGCTCGATCTCCTGGCGCAGGAATTCCCTTATCGGCCTAACGGTGTAGTTCTTAGGGTCGCGCTCGCCAGCGCCTTCGGACGCCGGAATCGCGATCTCCTTTTCCTCGCCGACCTTCGACCCGACGATTGCGGCGTCGAGCCCCTTGAAGACGCGGCCCTCGCCGGCGACCATCGCCATCGGTTTGTACTGGATCTTCTCGTTGAAGATGTCCCCGGCCTCGGCCTCAGCCTTGGCGGTGGTATCGAACATCCTGTCGCCGTCGGACTCGACGGACCATCCTGTGAAATCGATGCGGACTATGTCGCCCTTCGCGATTGCAGCCGCCGCCTTCTCGCTACCTTCAGTCTGTTCCTTGGCCTTGGACATTTCAGCTCACCTTTGAAGCGTTCGCCCCGATGCGCTCTCCATATAAATCCTTTGCCGACGCGCGCACAGATACAGTTATGCACAGGCAGCGTCTTGGACGGGCGATGAAAAAGATAAGGACCATCCTCAGCGCGACGGAACTCCTGGACACGGCATTCCGCAGGGGCTCAAAGATAGACCGGCCTGAGAATCTGGCCAAGATAAAGGTCAACGCCGTCGCCGGGATACTCACCGCCAAGCTCAACAACTACGTCAAGGCCTTCCCATCGATAGACAACCTGCACCCGTTCCACAGGGAGTTGGTGGGCGTGCTGGTCAAAATCGACGATTTGAAGCACGCGCTGGGCGCGGTCCAGTGGTGCTCGGAGCGCATATCCGAGGTCGCCAAGCGGTTCCGCGGGAAGGACGTCAGCGAGCCCTACGGCAGGATATCCTCTATGGTCAAGCGCGTCGCGAAGGAGCTGACCACCCTGCAGGATGCGCGCAAGGCGCTCAACTCGATCCCGGATATCGACCCGGCCAAGCCAATCGTCATAATCGCCGGACCGCCGAACGTCGGCAAGTCCTCCCTGGTCGCAAAGATGTCGAGCGGCAAGCCGATGATTGCCAGCTACCCGTTCACCACCAAGGAGCTGAGCCTCGGCCATGCGGACTTCGATGGAATACTCGTCCAGATAATCGACACGCCCGGGCTTCTCGACCGGCCGATGGAGGAGCGCAACGCAATCGAGCGCCAGGGCATTATGGCGCTGGCCCACCTGGATGCGGCCGTGGCCTTCCTCGTAGACCCCTCCGGGACATGCGGATACGAGACGGAATACCAGGAGAGGGTGCTCGTTGAGATTGCCGGCATGTTCACGACGGACCGGCTTATAGTCGTGGAATCGAAGACCGACCTGAAGAAGGCCGAAGGCGCCAAGTCCAAGAGGGGCCGATTGAAGATTTCCGTGACAAAAGGCGAGGGTCTGGACAAGCTCAAAGCGCAAATCAACGAGAAGCTTGGCCTCGACGCGAAGCGCGAAGAGATGCTCTTCTGAAACGCTTTCTTTGGTCCTCGCTGCGCTGGATGAGCCCTCACAAAGAAAGCATTTGGAGCAAAGAAACTCGGGCTCATCCTGCTCGCTCGGACGTATGCTGAGAAAAGGTGTATGGTAACCCAAAAGACTCGGGCTCGTCGAAGGTGGCGAAGCCACCGAGACACGGACCATTGCCAACTGCATTGCTGGTCCAGTGCCAGTTCGGTTCGACCGTTTCGCGAGGATCTGTATGTGTCCTGAGATATACGAATTGGCATTTTGTCGCGTGAATGAAAATGAGAGAATAATAAAGGTTTTCGAGGGGGTTGGCGCCCCCTCAAAGGTTTGTCGGTTTGGCTTTACCAGGCCTTATTCCAGGTGGTCATGGCGCTCGAGTACACCCAGTAGCCCTGGCCCGTGGCGAGGACTTCGGCGTCCAACATCGTGCTTGTCATGTAGGTCTGGGCGCCGTCGAACCTCTCGACTAATGTCACCGACGGGCAGTCGCCCTTGAGCATCCCGACCGTGTACGCAGCGTCGTCGGACGGGAAGCCAACGAGGTTCCAACCGATGTTCAGGGTTATGGCCGTAGTGACTGGCTGCACGCCGGAAACGTGTATCAAGCCGTCCCCGACAACATTGACGAATATCCAAACGCCCATCTTCTCGTCAACTGTCGTGAGGTCGTTGAGCAGCGAAGCCCAGGCGGTGTTGTACTGCTTCCATGGGTCTCCAGGGGTCGTCGGGTTGTAGCTCATAGCGCGCGTCCAGGTGGTGTCGGCGTCGATATCCGTCAGCGCCGCCGGCATCACCGAGCTCAGGGGGATGAACGGCGTGGAGACGAGGTTCCAGCCAGCCACGACAGCTATCGTGAAGCTTGGAGTCGAGCCCGTCACGTTTATCCAGACGGATACCGCGGCACCCCAGCCGTTGCCGGTGTTGCCCGGGGCTGCCTCGTGCCCCCTGACGAATATCTGGTGGTTCGTTCCGCCGGCCCAGGCCGACGTGTCGATGGTGTAGGAGACTGGTTCGCTCACCGCGTCGTACGCGCCATCGTTGTTCAGCGGAGTCCCGAGGCCGACGCCGGGGTCGGTGGTGTCGTACCACTCGGCTTCGTCAATCTTCAGGATGTCCTCCCATGTGGAGGTGTCGTCGTAGATGTTGGCGACGAGAGAAACGGACGGTGTCCCCGCGGTTATATCGAGTGCTATGACCCCGTCGACGAGCACGCCGCTGGTCAGGGGCGCGACGTTGAACTTCGTCGCCCGTCCCGTTGTGAAGCCCTCTGAGTGCGGGTCCTCGGCTGAGACGATGTACCATATGTTGTTGACCATGTCGTCGGCCTCGCCGTAGTGCATGTAAGTCCCGATTCCAGCGCCGACCGAGT
>DAIRED010000176.1:0-4708 GCA_036795795.1 Thermoplasmatota archaeon
AGCTGGGTGTGTCGGCAGGTGGTTGGTGTTCTGGCTCATCCAGACGATGTCCTTCGCCCTCTGGTGCGCGTACTCGAACGGGTCCATAATCGTCCGAGGGGGATTCAGGGTGGGGGAGAAATAGGTTTCGCTGGCAAAAGACGCTCGCCGCTGCGTTTTCGCAATCTAGCGAGCGAGGGGATACGAAGATGCCCCCGCCGCGCCGTTCATTCGAAAAGCCTCGCCACGTTCTTGTCCAGCGGCTCTCCGATGCTCTCGGCGACGGGGACGCACTTGGTCCTCATCAGATAGGCGATTGGTCTGAATCCCTGGTCAGAGAGCGCCTCGTAGTTGCCCATGCCTTTGGCAATGATGAGGTCTGCACTGGTCAGCAGTTTCCGCAACCTAGTAGGCATCGGCCTTATCGGAACTCCGACGGCGAACGCCTCGGTCGTGGCGACCGCGTCGACGTGCTCCCGTATTCCGAGGGCGCCCACGTCCTCGATGGTGGCGTCCGTGAGTATTTTTTCCCCTTTCACGACAAGAGTGACGTGCGCCCCCCGCGCCCTGATTTCGTCCATGAGAATCGTGTCGAAGATGATTTCGCCGCAGTTGTCCGTCAGATACACGATCTTCGCCCTTTTCTTCAGGTACTTTGCCATCTTCTTTGTGTCGTCCCGGTGAAGCCCCTCGCTCCACAGGCCGTCGAAGCTGAGGACGAGCGCCTCGGGCTTGTCGACAGCGGAGCGGATGCCGAAATCCAGAACGTTGCCTATTATCGACGCCAGGACGGCCTCGCGGAGCCTGTCCTTGCCTCGCGCGACCTTGCGGCGGGCCTTCGGAAGGAGCTTGGCTGCGACGAGGTTGCTCACGGCTTTGACCTTCTCGTACGGGTCGTCGGAACCTATTGCGTCGTAAGCGCGCCTGTGGACCTTCGCGGCTATTACGGTGCTCGTCTCCTCGGGGTCCCACGCGCTGGCCAGTTCCTCAATCGCAGCCGTCATGACCGCCTTGGCTTTTCGGGGGTCGAACTGGTTCGTCTCGTACAGGATGCGCTTGAGCAGGCAGGGGGCGCACTCGGCTCTGACCTTCATCGGCTGGATGAAGGCCCGGTGATAGAAAAGCCTTCTCTCGATTTCCCGGGCATGCCCCTGCTCTGGGAGAGTTAAGGTCAGCAGCCCAATGCCAGCATTCCCCGGTTGGCAATCGCAAAACTGTTATATCCGAACCATCATTCTCCGGCAACTCTAGGGGGGTTCACCAATAGGGACGGACGACGGGGCTCCGAGGATCCAGCAGGCATTCCTTATACACAACAAGAGCGGATGCCTCATCACCTACGCTGACGCAAAGGGGGACGACGGCGGCGACTTCGACATAGTTGCGGGGATGCTCACCGCTATCCAGAGCTTCGTCAAGGAGGCGTTCGGAGCGGGCCAGTGGTCTCTGAAGCGACTGGAGTTCGAGGACAGGAATCTACTCATCGAGCTGGGGGACCACCTCTACCTGGCAGTGATTTACAATGGCAAGGCCGACCTGAAGCTCCAGAGCCGGGTCGAGAAGGCGATGGACTCCATCGAGGGGCGGTTCTGGGTTCAGTGCAAGGAATGGAGCGGAGACATGGCCGAATGGGAGGGGAGCAAGGAGATGGTGAAGTCTCTCTTTTCCCCAGAGGACGCCGAAGATGTTGAGGCAGGCTCCGGCCGCAAGTGCGATCTTTGCAACAGTCACATGGACGAGATGGACAACATATGCCCGACGTGCGGTTATGACGCATCGATGTATTCGTAAGTGAAAAACCCGCCGCGAGACGCAATCATAATATCTCCTCGGTTGCATCCAATCCCATTGACCGATAAAACCTGGCTCTACCGCATCCAGCCGGCGCGCGATGGGATGCTGGCCGACGGCCCGATGCCCGAGGAGGAGCGCGTGGTCGGCGAGCACTTCGAGTACCTCAAGGAGCTGGCGGAAAAGGGGATTGTTTTACTTGCTGGTCGGACGCTGAACGTCGACCCGTCGAGCTTCGGAATCGTGATATTCAAGGCTTTGGACGAGTCGGAGGCGCGGTCCATCTTCGAGGGCGACCCGGCAGTTAGGGCGGGGGTTTTCAGGGGAGAGGTCTATCCATACCAGGTCGCGCTGGGAAAGCTCTGAGCCCAACCATTTTACGTCGGGTGGCCTTTCCGGTTTCGATGGAGCCCGACATCGACGGGGCCGAGCCCATGATGATTCGAGAGTTCGCAGACTTCGCGGGGCGCACGGTGCTGGAAATCGGCTGCGGAGACGGGAGGCTCACCCCCGTTCTCGCCGGGCTGGCCGGCGACGTTGTGGCAATAGACCCTGACCCGGCGAGAGTCGCGACGGCGAAAACCGCTGCCGGCGGAGCGTCATTCGCCTTGGGCGTCGGGGAGGCGAGTTGTTTCCGGGACGGCGTCTTCGGCGCCGCAGCGTACACGTACTCCCTGCACCACGTGGCGCTGGAAAAGGCGCTGGTCGAAACGCGCCGCGTGCTCGCATCAGGGGGCCAGCTGCTCGTCGTCGAACCCTCGATTCGGGGTGAGATTATGCGCTACTTCGAGCTTTTCAAGGACGAGGCCTCCGACCTCCGGAGGGCGCGGGAGGCGCTCGCGTCAAGCGGCTTCGCGATGGAGCGTCAGGCGACGTTCGAATCGCGCTGGTCGTTCCGCGACCGCGAAGACTTGCTCGACTACTACTTCAAGGGCGCCAATGTGCGGGACCCCGGCATTGTGAGCAAAATCGACGCGTTGCTCGGTTCGAAGCGCGGCGACGCGCCGATAATCCTCGCGGACGAGAGCTGGATATGCTCGATGAGGAAGCCGTGATAGGGCTGGCGCTCGCGCCAGGCCTCGCGGGGATGGGTTGACCCCCCACCCGCCAGACACCCCCGGTAGGCCAAGCATCCGCCAGCCTGCCAGTTCCTGGAAACAGTACTATCCACCTTACGGTTTCTCCTTCGGCTTCCACAGCAATCCCCAGGCGAGCGCGGCCGCGCAGAGCAGGACGAGCACGGCCCACAGCGGCATCACCCAGGCGTCGCTTCCCGTGCCGTCGTCCGCACCGTCGTCGTCGCTCGGAGCCTCTTCGTCCGCATCCAGCACTCCGTCGTCGTCATCGTCGGAGTCCATCCAGGGCAGGGAATTGTCGGCGTCCCCGTCCGGTTTTCCGTCGTTGTCGGAGTCGGTCGGGGTGGAGTCCTCGTCGTACTGGTTCGTTCCCAGAGCTATTTCCCAGGCATCCGGATATCCATCGTCGTCGTCGTCCGTGTCAGCGTTGTTCCCGGTGCCATCCCCATCTGTGTCCCTGCTCTCGGCCGGGTCCAACGGATAACCGTCCTGGTTGTCGGGCACGAGGTCGCCATCGTCGTCCGCGTCCGTCTCGTCCGGCACGGTGTCGCCGTCGGTATCGAGCTTGACCAGCAGCGTGAAGTTGCTCCAGTCCGCGCCGCCATGGCCGTCGCTGACGCTGACCTTGACGAGGTGCGAGCCGACGTCGGTGCCGTTCGGCGTGCCTGAGAGCACCCCGGTGACTGGATCGATGTCCAGCCATGCAGCGTCCGTGGTCAAGCTCCAAGTCATGACGTCGACCGCATCGATGTCCGCTGCCGCGTAGTCGACGGAGTAAGCCACGCCTTCGATGGCGTCCAGAACCGCGGCGGTCGTTATTGTCGGCAGGTCGTTCGTGTTGGTGACCGTCAGCGTGAAGTAGCTCCAATCCAGGCCGCCGTGGCCGTCGCTGACGGAAACGTTGACCCAGTACGAGCCCTCTTGGCTGTTGCCGGGCGTCCCTGAGACGAATCCAGTTCCAGCGTTTATTGCCAGGAAAGGCGCGTTCGTGGCCATCGCCCATACCAGCGTGTCGGCGGCATCGGCGTCCGACGCCTCGTAATCGACCGAATAGAGCGAGTCCTCCGCGGCCGTGGCGACATCGGCCGTCGTGATGGACGGAAGGTCGTTCACGTTGCCCACGGTCACGGCGACCGTGGCCGTGTCTGTCAGAACCCCGTCGGAAATCGTGTAGGTGAAGGTGTCCTGGCCGAAGTAATCCGCTTCGGGCTGGTACGTGAGCCACGTCCCGTTCGCTGCCAGAACGACCGTTCCGTGCGTGCCCTGGGTTACGGACGACATCGCGATGTTGTCCCCGTCGGCATCCGCGTCGTTAGCCAGCACGATTATTGCAGTGGCTGCGCTGTCCTCGTCGATGGAGATTGCATCATCGGCGGCGACCGGCGCCATGTTCACGTCGACGACCTCGACGTTGATGGTCTCGGTGTCGGTCATAGCGCCGTCGGACACGCGCACGGTGATTGTGTAGTTGCCCGGACCATGCGCCTCGGTCGGCGTCCAGGTGAATACGCCTCCGGCCGTGATGCTGGCACCCGCGGGGGCTCCGGCATCCAACGTGTAGGTCAGCGCGTTTGCCGGAAGGTCGGCGTCGGTGGCAGTCGCAGTGAATGTCAGCATGGCTTGTTCGTCAACGACGCGGTTTCCAATCGCACCCAGCACCGGTGCCACGTTGACCTCGTCGACGCGAATCATGATTGTCTCCGAGTCATCCAAGGCGCCGTCGGAAACGCGGACCGTGATGTTGTAGAACGCCGGACCTTGGGCTTCCGTCGGAGTCCAAGTGAAGTCGCCGCCCGTCGTGATGGTGGCGCCCGTTGGCGCTCCGGCATCCAACGTGTAGGTCAAAGCGTTTGCCGGAAGGT
>DAIRED010000177.1:0-4662 GCA_036795795.1 Thermoplasmatota archaeon
ACCTTCGACAAGCGCTCGCGTTCGCCGTCCGCCACGAGTGTCAGCCGCTGCCTCTCCCCTTCGGCCAGCAGGATTTCCTTGCGCTTGATACCGTCGGCCTCGGCGGCGAGGGCGTTGGCCCTGGCGGTCGCGGGAACGACCTGCTCGGCCTTCTGCTCCTGCTCCTTGCGCGCGACCTCCTTCTCCTGAATCTCTATCTGCTTCTCCCTGTCGCGGATGTCGATGGTCCTGCGCTCGACGACGAGTTCCTGCTGCCTCTTGGCGTCCTGAATCTGGAACGCAATCTCCTTGTTGGCGCGCTCTATCTCGACCTGAGTCTCGGCGCGCTGGCGCGTGATGTCCCTGTCCCTGTGGTAGACCGCGACCTGTGCCTCGGCCTCGGCGTTGGCCTGCTCCCCCTGCTGGGCGGCCTTCGCCTCCTGTATCGTCGCCTCCCTGTTCGCCAGGGCCTTACCAATCCTGGCGTCCCTCTTGACCTCCTCGGTCCTCTTGATGCCGAGTGCGTCGAGGTAGCCGTGCGCGTCCTCGATGTCCTTTATGACGAACGAGCGGATCTCGATGCCCATGTTCCTCAGGTCGTTGCCCGCCATGTTCTGAATCTTAGATGCGATCGAGTCCCTGTCGCTGTTGATTTCTTCAATCGTCAGGGTGGCACAAACGCCACGGACGTGACCCTCGAGGGTCTTCAGCGCGATGTCGTTTATCTCCATGTCCGTCTTGTGGAGCAGATTCTCCGCGGCCGTGCGCATCGTCGCGAGGTCGCTGGAAATCTTCACCTGCGCCACGGACTTGATGTTGACCTTGGCGCCGCTCCTCCTCACATCCGTGACTATATCCTGGACGTTGACCTCCAGGGTGCGGACGTCGAGGGGCAGGAACTCGTAGGATTCAATTACCGGCCTAATCCAGCGCGCACCGCCGGTGATTACCTTCCACTGGCCTCCGCCGTACACGACCATCGCCTTGTCCGGCGGCACCTTCTTGTACCTGCTCGCGAAGATTATTACCGTCGCGCCGATTCCTGCCACTATCAACAGTATTATCAGTGCTAGTTGCGTGTCGTCCATTGTCTATCCCTCCTTCACTTTCTCAACCACCACAGAGTTGCCTGCAATGGCTATCACCTTGACAGATACATTGTCTTCGATTTCCTCGTGCGCCGTGGCCGAGAGCGGGACGCGCCCCCTCTTCTCGGTGTTGAGCACGATCTGGCCAGGCTCCCCCTTGCGTATCGGTATCGTCGTCATCCCCGTCAGCCCGAGGTAGTCGTTTGGAACCAGGTGCGAGCTGCTCTGCGTGCTTATAAGGTACTTCGACACCATGAAATACATCGTCCCCGCGACGGCCAGCCCGGCGATGCCCGCTATCAGCGGGATTATCATGTAGTTGTAGTCCAGCCCCTCGAATATCGCGCCAATCGCGCCGAACGTCGTCCCGAAGACGAGGATAATCGGAATGCTCATCGGGCTCAGGTAGCTGCCGCTGTAATCTCCATGCCCAGCATCGTAATGCCCCATGTCGACATCGTGGCCGCCCACGTCCACGTCGTGGCCTCCGATGTCCGCGTCGCCGCCGAAGCCTCCCATGAACGCCATTATTATCAGCAGTATTGCACACACTATCGCTATCACCAGATACACGCTTATCATCTATATCCGCCTCCCTTCTTCTTCTTCTCCAGGTACTCTTCCCACGTTATCGTGTTGCTCGCGGGTTCCCTCTTCTGGGGCTCCCCGAAGCGCCCGCTGCCTGATTGCTCCGTCTGGACGCGGCTCTGCCTCGCCGCCTCCAGCTCCCTCTTGTGCCTCGCTATCGCGCCGGGCGACAGCGGCTCCCCGCAGCGCGTGCAGTAGTCCGTCTTCGACGCAACCTTGAGGTCGCAAATCGGGCACAGCACGAGCGCGTCCTCCGGCGGCGGCGGGGTCCTGAGAGTGAACTGAACCGTGCACTTCGGGCACGTTGCCGAACCCACTGGCACAGATGCGTTGCAGACCGGGCACTGGAACGTTCGGGGCTTGGTCACCGACGACTGGTATTCCCCGCCCGCCCTGCGCGGCTCGGGCTGCTTCGCAACCTTCCTCTGCATGGCCGGCTTGGAAGCAGGAGCCTGGGGCGGCTGGGATCTCTGCGGCTCGCCCCTCGGGGCCTGCTTCCTCGCCGTCGTCCGGGTCGTTTCGTATTTGGGCTGCTGCTTCACCTTCTCGGTCTGGCTCATCGGCCGGCCGAAATCCTTCGGCGGCAGCTTCTGCTCCTGAGGCGCGGGCGCGAAGGCGACCCCGCACTCGTCGCACTTCGCCGCCTCGATGTAGACCGGGGCGCCGCAGACTGGGCAAACGTAGCCGCGGAACATCACGCCGCGCTTGCCGAACGGAAGGGACCTCGCGGAGTCGAATGACAGGTCCCGGTTAATGTCGAACTGAAGCGACCGGTTCAAATCGATGGCCAGCTCTCTGCTGCTATCGAAATTGAGAGCCCTCCTCGCATCGAATCCGAGCAGCTTCGTCGAGTCCTGCATTTTCCTTCCTCGTCAGGGATATTCCACTAGTAGATTTAAACGTATGTCATGGTAGTCCCGCGGAATACCCAACCTTTTTTATCCGGAGGACCATGGACCCCCCATGGCCAAGCTGACGACGGCGCACGGCGCAGGAGGTCGCTCGATGCAGCGCATGCTCCGAGAGCGCGTGCTGCCGCACCTCATCACCGACGCTGGCGAGGTCCCGCTCTCCGCGATGGACGATTCCGGGGTCATCGGGGACATCGTCCTCACCACCGACAGCCACACTGTGAAACCGCTCTTCTTTCCGGGCGGAGACATCGGTTCCCTTTCAATCGCCGGAACCATCAACGACATCTCCGTTATGGGTGCCGAGCCCGTGGCGATGAGCTTCGCGGTCGTCGCAGAGGAGGGCTTCGACGCGGACGAGCTGGAGCGCATCGCGAAGAGCGCGGGCGCGACCGCGAAGAAGGCTGGCGTGCCGATAATCACGGGCGACACGAAGGTGGTCGAGCGCGGCGGCGTCGACGGGCTCATACTCAACACTTCGGCCGTGGGAAAGCGGCAGCCTGCCCTGGACGGCAATCTCACTGAGGTCGCGCGCCACCGCCCAATCGCGAGCCGCTGGCTGGAGGACCGCAACGTTGCGGACGGGGACGCCATCATCGTCTCGGGCACGCTCGGCGACCACGGCGTCGCAATCCTGTCCGCCCGCAAGGGAATCGACTTCGAGAGCGACGTCGTCAGCGACGTGGCCCCCCTCAACGGAATGATTCTGAAGGCCCTGAAGGTCGGGGGAATCGCCGCCATGAAGGACCCGACGCGCGGCGGCCTGGCCAACACCCTCAACGAATTTTCTGAGAAATCCGGAGTCGGCATCCAGATTGACGAGGAAAAGGTGCCGATACGACCGGCGGTGAGGAGCGCCTGCGGGATGCTGGGCATCGACCCGCTCGAAGTCGGGAACGAGGGAAAGGCCGTGATGGCAGCCGTCCCGAAGATGGCCGATGCGGTGCTGGAGGCGCTTCGCAATACCCACGAGGGCCGCGACGCGGCCATCATCGGACACGCGACGAAGGCAGTGAGAGGGGTCGTGATGCGCACGCGCGTGGGCGGAAGGCGCATCGTGGAAGCGCCCATCGCCGACCCAGTGCCCCGTATCTGCTAGGCCGCTCCCAATCCCGCAACTCGCAATCCAGAACCGCCAGCATTCCCAATCGCAAGGATTATATATTCGGGCGCGATGGTATGCTTCGATGGCCGACCTCACGACCCGGCTCGGGAAGCTGAAGCTGGCGAATCCCGTTATTCTTGCGTCAGGCATCTGCGACGTCACCGCCGACATGATGCTGGCGGCAATCGCCGGGGGCGCTGCCGCGGTCGTCACGAAGTCGGTTGGGCTGGAGCCCCGCGAAGGCCACAAGGGGCCGTCCGTCGTCGAGACCGAGTGCGGCCTGCTGAACGCGATGGGGCTGCCGAACCCCGGCATGGAGCTTTTCCATCACGAGATTTCAAAGGTCGCCGACGAGGGCGGAATCGTAATCGCCAGCGTCTTCGGCAAGACCCCGCAGGAATTTGCGAGGCTCGCGAAGATGGCCGAATCCGCAGGCGCGAAGGCCGTCGAGCTCAACCTATCCTGCCCGCACGCCAAGGGCTACGGGGCCGAGCTGGGAACGGACCCTGAGATGGTTTTGACAGTCACGCGCGTAGTCAAGCGCGCCGTGAAAGTCCCGGTGATGCCGAAGCTGACGCCGAACACCTCGAACATCGCGGAGCTGGCCGTGGCGGCCGAGAAGGGCGGCGCGGACGCCGTCGTGGCAATCAACACGCTCAAGGGCATGAAAATTGACATCGACCTCGCGCGCCCGGTACTGGGGAACAAAATCGGCGGTTACAGCGGGCCGGGGATTAAGCCAGTTGGCGTGCGCTGCGTCTACGAAATCGCAGGCGCGGTGAAAATCCCCCTAGTCGGCGTCGGCGGAATCGAGAACGGCTGGGACGCCGTCGAGTACGCGATGGCGGGCGCGTCGGCGGTCCAGGTCGGGAGCGCGGTCTGGCGGCGCGGCATGGGGGTCTTCGGCGAAATAACCGGCGAGATGGATGCGTTCATGAAATCGAGGGGGCACAAATCATTCGGCTCGATGGTCGGCTTGGCCAGGAGGGCG
>DAIRED010000178.1:0-4564 GCA_036795795.1 Thermoplasmatota archaeon
ACGATGGATTGTTTTTCATACTCGCCGCCAATGAACACCTGCACCGCCATCGCTTCCCAGCCGCCGGTTCCGCCCATCCAGAGCATAGCCTGCGCGTTCTTGCCGTTAGCGTTCACGGTCGCCGTGGCGGACATGTAAACGATGGGCGTGGTCATGCGTATCCTGGCACCGTCCGAGTTCACGAACAGTTTCTCCGATTTTACAATCTGCATATACAAGTTGCGCCCCGGCACTTTCACGCCTTTCGGAACCGCTTTATCCACTTCTTTTAACAGCTCCAATTTCTCCTCTCGCGAAACGCTGGAGAGCTTCCTTTTCTCCTTAACAGAGACTGTGGCGACGTGCGCTTTCTCGCTGCAGAGCTTGATTTTCCTCTTGGCTCGCGTGGATGCGGCGCCGGCTAGACGCACGCAGCGCACCGCTTGCGCATCTGCCGCGTCGGGCGTCAGCCTGTCCAGAGAAGCGAAGGAGAGCGCACCGTTCACCAGAGCGCGCATCCCGATGCCGGTGGCGCGTGACGCGTCCGCCGCATCTAGATTACCTTTCCTCATCACGTAGAATTCGTAGCTGACATCCTCAATCCTCGCCTCGGCGTAGCTGGCTCCCAGCGCACCGAGTTTCTTCACAACCCTTTCCGCAAGCGCGTCGTCCATTTTCCTCACCCCTTGAAGTCCATCAATGCAGTCTGACCCTTAAGGCTTTTTCGCCCCTCCGGGGGCTCGGGTGGCACGTCGTCAAGGGAGATTTCCCCATACTGGCCGCCCCCACCGGGAATCATTCGGACCTTCCCCTCCCGGAATCGCCGCACGGCATCCGCGACGCGCTCGTCCTTTATCGCGTCGATGGGGTCGTCCACAAGGACCGCCACCTCGCTGCCCGACTTTGCGACGAGCTTTGCCCAAATCTCCTCAACGGACTTGTGGTTGGCGTTGGGCGCGCCAATCGCCTTTGCGATTATCTCAGCGAGCGGGATGATGTGCAGGTAGGGAGGCCTGTGCTCGGGATGCTTGCCAGCGGGGGTGTCGGCGAGCTCCTCCGCGCGGTCCTTGACGCCCTTCTTCACGACGCCGCCGCACGGGCAGCGCCAGCGCAGCGCCATCGACTGCTTCAAATCGTAGTGCTTGAAGCAGCGGATGCAGGCACTCTCGTTGTACTTCCCCTCCTGCGGCGGGAAACCCACATTCAGGACGAACTTTCTGCCCCCCTCGCGGACGATGGCCTTTTTCAACTCGGCGAACGTGACATCCTTAATTTCGAGACGGTTGAACTCCCTGGCTATCCTCGACGGGTACGGCGAGTGAGCGTCTGAATTCGTCAAGAACGTGAGCGGATGGAGCTCGGAGATTCGGTCTGCGTAGTCGGTATCGGCGCTCAGCCCCAGCTCGACGAAAGCGGCCTTGCCGGCCAAGTCGCCGTAGCATCCCTTGATGCTCGGGTGGTGGCCGTACATCCCCGTCCAGGGGGTGAATGCGTGCGACGGCCCGAAGAGCGCGCCGGCGTCGACGGCGGCCTGCGCGACCTCGCCGCCGTTCATGTGGACCTTCGGCCTTCCATCGGAATCGAGCGGCGAGTGGCGCCCGCCGAGGCGCTCGATGAAATCCTCCACGCTGGCGAGAGACGGAAAAATCACGATGTGGTGGACGCGGTGGTTGTCCTCGACTTCTGTCTGCAAAACGAACGAGACTTTTCCCCTGTCGAAGACGCCGTCCCGCTCCTTCGTCCCCTCCTTGATTTCCGAGAGCCATTTGGGGTGGAGGCAGTCTCCCGTCGCGAGCAGGCGGATGCCCTTGCGGGGCGATTCCTCGGCCAGCGCCTGCACGGTCATCGACGGGCTGGTCCCCCTCGCGAAGCGGCTGTGTATGTGTAGGTCTGCGTCGACGAGCACGGGGCGATATCTCCTGGAGGGATTAAATGGTTGGCGGAAGGCGCCGGAGCCACAGAGCCGCCAAGATGGCGAGATACGCTCCCGCGAAGATAGCGCCTAGGGCGGGGAGAATCCAGTCATTCGTGCGGGCCCCCCCCTCAGCTACAAGGTCGAGTCTGACCTCGCCCGGTCCGGATGCGTCCGTTTGGTTGGAGTCGCCAGCGATGGCGGCGCATATTGTTCCATTTGTGAACTGGGTCGGGTACAGGACCGGCACCGAGTAATTGCCGTCGGCGTCCGTTGTACCGTTTAGGCGCCAGCCGCCCCCCCACCCGATCTCGACGAGCACTCTCTCGATCGGATGCCCCCCCTCGTCCACGACCGTTCCGTTGACGTAGAGCCAGGCCTCGACTGCGATCCTTCCGTGAATCGACGCTAGTGCCGCTAGCGTTCCAGCGACATCGTATACGTATGCCCATACCCTGTAATTGCCAGCATCGGCGAAGCCCAGTGTCGTGGAAGCTTTCCCGGCAGTCAGCTCGGTATCGATGGAGATGTAATGTTCTTCGCATTCGAACACGAAGACCGCGCTACCAGGCGCATCAGTCTCGAGAGTGGCGTGGATCTCATCGACGGTCCCGTCGAGGTTCGAGTCTGCCCCGGCAGTGGCGAGACTTATTGAATGCGTAGGCGGGACCGAGTAATTGGAGTATGCATCCAGAAATTCGTCCCATGATGTGTCCACAGTGAAAGCGAGCTCCCTGTACTGAGGAAGCGCGCCGTTCGACGGGAACCATATGGAGAGCCCGTTGGCGTGCTCGGCGGGCTCGTCCCCAGCGCGCGTCCAGGCGTCGTTGTGAACCACGACCCATTTGAGTTGCGCCTCCACTACCATCGCGGCTCTGGCGAGGATTGGGCTCCCTCCCCTCAGTGCCACGTTCTGGGCAAAGTGGGCGAGGTCGTATTCGGCGTCCCCGTCGTATTTCTCGGTCGTGACGCGTGCGCTTATGATGGTGGCTCGCAGCAGGGGCCAGGACGCCCTCAGCTCTCGCGAGAAACCGTCCAGCGAACTCGCGAGCGAGCCCATCCTGGCAAGGTCGACGACTGCCACGGTCGCCGAGTACGCGCTGTGGTTCAGCGCCCAGGACATGTACGTTTCAGCGAGGGCAACCCCCGCCGCCGTCGCGTTGTCGTCCGCGCCAAGCTGCTCCAGCCAGTTGCCGTAATGCCAGCCCTCAGCGGGCACGTCCTTCTCCGATGTGACGAGAACGTCCGCGCAATTCCTGAGCTCGTACGCCACCTCCACCATTCCCATCTGGCAAGCGTCGATGGAGAGCAGGTCGATGTGCAGGCCGACGAGCGCCGATTCCACTTCAGGCATCGTCAGCCAGCTTCCGCTGTCCATGCAGACGCCGGCCCAGCCGGCGCCGTGGCCCCATAGGTCGAGGGACCTGAAATCAGATGGGTATTCTGCGAATGCCCACGTGGCAAAATCTCGGAGCGTCGCGGGGTCGCCCATATCGACCTCAACACCCCACAACGCATTGACGACGGAGGTCGGGCTTTCCACCCAGGCCCCGTCCTCGAGTGCGACCACCTTGCAGTCGCCGTAGGCGTCCTGGTCAACGAGCGCCACCACGCGCACGTCGCCCCCAAGCGACGCATCCACCATCTCGTCCAGGTCCTGCTGGACGTTTTCGGAGAGGGTGTTGCTGCCGGACATGTAAATCGCCACGGTCCAATAGTGAGGTGCGCCCTGCGCGCCGACTGGAGTGAATTGGCAAAGGCAGATGGCTAACACAGCGACTGCCAAACTGCGCTTGAGCCACATCGTAGAAGATTAGGCGCTTCAGCGCTAATAACCTTTTCCCGGAGCGTCTTGCAGGCAGGTGCCTACCCGAGAAGCTCCCAGAGTATTCTTTCCTGGTCCTCGCTCAGCGCCAGCAGCAGCTTCTCCAGCTTCTCCCTGCGCTCCTTCGGCACTCGCCCGGCCGCCAGGTACTTCTCCACCTTCGGACCGAGCTTGTCCAGCTGCTGCTTGTTGCGCAGCGTCGTCGGCAGGATGCGCTTGAGCTCGCCGCGCTCGGCTAGTGCGCGGAACTCCTCGCGCAGGCGGAACTTCTGGACCTTGCCGCGGCCGCTCATCGGGAGAGCCAGGCCGATGGTCACGTAGCGCGGCACCTTGGCGCTCGCAACGTTTCCGTAGAGGTGGTCGACGACGTCCTCCGGGGTCAGCGAGGCGCCCGGCAGCGGAATGACCGCCGCCCCGACGACCTCCCCCAAATCCTTGTCCGGAACGCCGAAAACGGCGACCTCCTGGATGAGGGGGTGCTTCATCAGCTCCTCCTCGATTTCGGTCGGGTAGACGTTGAAGCCGCCGACGATGACCATGTCCTTCTTGCGGCCGACTATTGCATAGTAGCCGTTCTTGTCCAGCACAGACAGGTCGCCGGAGTGGAGCCAGCCCCCCTCGTCTATCGCCGCCGTCGTCGCCTCGCGAGCCTTGTAATATCCTTTCATCACATTGTAGCCGCGGCAGCACAGCTCTCCGACGATGCCCTGCTGGACGGGATGGTTCTCGTCGTCGACGATTCGTACTTCGACGTCCGGCAGCTCCTTGCCGACCGTCTCAACCCTCTTCTCCAATGGGTCGTCGAAGCGCGTCATCGTGATTAAGGGCGAAGCCTCGGTCAGGCCGTA
>DAIRED010000179.1:0-4519 GCA_036795795.1 Thermoplasmatota archaeon
GACCATGAATACCGCGAGGGGTGCCTTTATCAGGCCTGTCCTCGTCGCCTCATCTCCGGACAGGGTGACGGTATCCCATGTCTGGACTGGTGCAGCCACTCGGTATATATTTGTGTAGGTACGCTGCGGGTCCCCCCAGTTGTTGCCAGTCGATGATGGGCTCGTTTCCCATGTCCTGAAGACGCCGGCGGCACCCGTCCTCGACGGGCTTCCTGGACAGTACGTTTCGCTCCCCATTTCGTAATCGTAGTTGCCGCCGCCATAACCGTAATCGTCGCCGTCCGTCATCGCCACGACGACGGGCGTGTGGTCGGGGGTGAAGGAATCCCAGCCACCGGTCCACGCGTAGCCGATGGACGTGCCGATTGTGTCCCAGAGTGGCGTGTTGTAATTCGGAACCAGGTTTTTCATCGTCGTCATGGTTGTGTTCCTGTTCGGCCAGGACATCGTGAGGAACGTCTGGTAGGTGACCACATCTTCGCTGTATCCGCCAGTATTGCCGAACCCTATGATCGCCGCCCGGTCGTCCAAGCGCATCCCCGCAACGAAGTCCCGCGCCGAGTACTTGGCTATCTCCATCCTCGAGTGCCCGTATACCCGCTCCCAGGTTCCGGTGGGGCCGTTGCGGATATCGACGAAGCACTGGTCCTCCCTGTCGGCAGCCAAATTTATCCAGGAACGGTACTTTATCGTCACCTTGGAATCGGTCCCCACGTTGATGGTTCCGGTCGGCGTGACGGCGCCCCATGCGACATTGTTCGCGTACTGGTTGTTGCCGTCGGTGCCGCTTGTCACGTCGGTCCCCAGGACGTTAGCGCCGGAGTATGCCGCTGCAGGATCGTAACCACCAGTCCCGTAAGGCGTGCCGATTTCCCATTGATTGGAGGCGAGCCCGGTCCACCCGAGTGCCGCCCCGTCGAACGTGTCCGAGAATCTGACCGCGTCTGCGTTTCCCGTGACCTGGAAATTGTCGACCGACCATCCGCCGCTCGTCGTGGCGCCATCCGAGGTGAAGTACAGCCTGACCTGGAGGTTCGTCCACCCCTTGGCCCAATAGGATACATCGATGTTCGTGTAGGTCCACTTCGACGTGTCATCCGTGTATAGCATCGAACCGGAGTTGTCCATCGCGAAGACGACGTCGGCCGGCGCGCTCGCTATCGCGGTGGTGTTTATCTGCGCGATGTCTATGATGTTGGGGTGCGCGAACGAGGTGCCCTGCACGTAGGTGTATTCCTCCTGGCCGACGGTGGCCGAGGACGGTATGGTGACATTCACGATTATGCTAAGCATCCCGCCATTCGCTGCCAGCGGGCCTGTGTCCGGAATCGAGTTGCCGTTCGTGTCTGCGAGCGCGGCCCAGTTCGTCCGGTGCAAGGAGACCGGCCAACCCAGCCTCGTCAGGTTCGTTATGTCGACCGAGTCCGCGACAGCCTGGAGATTGGTGACGTTGACGGTGTAGGAAATGGTGTTTCCTACCGAGCACGAGCCCCACTGGTTCGGGTCGACGACTATGTCCTTGAATATCCGCTCGACCGTCTTGGACACGCCGACGCTCGGCAGGTAGAAGACCCTCGTCGTGGCGTTCGCCCTAGTCTCCGGCATCTTGTTCCCCGCTGCGATTGTGTAGTTGCAGTACACCCTGTTCAATAGGATCAGGCCGTTTGCCGCGCCCGCGCTCACGCTGACGTTCATCGTCACGGACCATATCCCTGGCAGCGCGTTCGTGAAGGACCAGCGCACGACTCCCGCCGAATGGACGCCGCCATTCGAGGCGTTGAGGAACGCCACTCCCGCCGGGAGGGTGTCGTTCAGCCACACGCGCGACGCCGCTATCTCGCCGGTGTTGTTGTAATAAATCTTGTACTGGATGACGTCGCCCGGTTCCACCTTCTCAGGGGCGAGCTTCCTCGGCTGCACGGACGGAGCCCTGACGACGACGACGTTGGCGTCGGCGAGGGCGGAAAAGACTGTGTCGACCGCGGATACCGTCTGCTGGGGTCTCGTGAAAAGCCTGAGGATGTTGAACGTGTGCGTCCCCGAGTCCGCAGGGACGAAAGCGTACGTCGATGGCAGCACCGCTGGATACGGGTCGGTCGACGAGAACGAGACCGAACCGACGTAGTCTGTCTTGACGTTGGCATCGCCATCGTAGACGGTGACGGTCGCGCTGAACGTCGCGCCAGAATCCACCGATGCCGGAGTGTCCAGCACGAGGTAGGATGCGGCCCCCGGGAGGACGGTGACGCTCGCGGTGTCCACGATGCCCGCGTTGTTGCCGACGACCGTCCAAGTTCCGGTCTGGCCAGCGGTGTACAGGTTGGACACCATCGAACCCCACGGGTCGTTCACGGAGAAGACAGTGCCGGGTGTGACGTCCCACGCGTTGCCGTCCGCGTCGCGAGCCGCTGCGGTGTAAATGAGGGTGTCGTCTGCCGTGATGGTCGCCGTCGCCGGAGTAACCTCGATGGACACCGCCGCGCCGTGCAGGACGGTGATGGTGGCAGAGCCCGATATCCCGCTCTGGTTGGCGAATATCTGCCAGACCCCCGCCGTCTGGGCGGTGAAGTGGCCGGTGGCGTTGACCGTGCCCCCCCCGTTGACTGCCCAGGATGGAGAGATGGACACGAGGTTGTCGTAGATATCGTACCCGGTGGCAGAGAACTGCTTCGCTGCGTCCGCCGTCATCATCCAGGGATTCGGCATGACGACGATGTGGTGAAGCGGACCCTTGATGACGGTAATGCTCGCCGAACCGGACACGGTACCATTGGTCGCGGTGACGCTCCCGACTCCCGGGAATGTCTGGGCTGCGAAGTGTCCGGATTGGTCCACGGAACCCACGTTCGTCGTCCACGTGGCATCCACGTCCGGAATCAGGTTGCCGTACGCGTCGAATGCCACTATTACGAACGATTGCGAATCGCCGACGACGACGATGGCCGGGTCCGGAGTGACCAGCAGCACGGCCACCGGGCCGGGCACGACGTCCACGAAGGCGGACCCGGGCATACCCCCGCTCGTTGCCGAGACCGTCCCGTAGGCTGGCGTTTGCTGGGCGGAGAACACCCCGCCAGAGGTGACGACGCCGACGTTCGTGGACCAGGAGAACGTCAATCCCGTGATGAGGTTGTCGTAGGAATCGTATCCGCTCGCAGAGAATAATGCGGATTCGCCCACGGCGACGGTCGCAGGGTTCGGTGTCACGGTGACGTGGTCGAGCGGACCAATCAAGACGGTCACGACGGAGGAGCCAGAGACAGCGCCGACGGACGCCGTGACGAGTCCCGCCCCTGGAACGGTTTGGGCGGCGAACAGGCCCGCGGCGTTCACCGAGCCAACCCCAGTGCTCCACGCGAAGGTCGCCCCGACCACGATGTTGTTATACGAATCGTAAGCGACAGCGTTGAATTGCTGAGTTCCCCCAACGACGATGGACCATGGGGTAGGCGCTACGACGATGTGGTGCACCGGGCCTGGAACGACGTTGACGACCGCGTTGCCGTTTATCGCGCCAGCCTTTGCCCGGACGTATCCGGTCATCGGGACGGTCAGCGCGGTCAGGACGCCCGACCCCGTGACGCTCCCGACGCTGGTGCTCCAGACGAATGCGGTCCCGACGACTTCGTTGCCGTATGAATCGTACGCGATGGCCACGAATGCCATCGAGTCGCCGGCCGCCACCGTCTCCGGGTTGGGGGTGACGACGATTTGGAACACCAGTCCGACCACGACGTGGACGACTGCGCTACCGACCACCGTGCCATTCGCGGCTGAGACGGCGCCGTCCCCTGGCCACGTCCTTGCCGTGAAATAACCGCCAGATGTGACCGAACCCACGTCGGTGGACCACGAGAAGCCAACGCCAGATATCGGATTGTTGTAGACATCATACGCGGTGGCCGAGAACGAGAGGGACGCGCCTACGACAACTGTCGCTGGGTCGGGAGTGACGAAGATATGGTCCAAATCCCCTACGACGATGGTGATGCTGGCCATTCCGGAAATCGTCCCGTTGAAGGCTGTGACCAGGCCGACGCCCGGAGATGTCCTGGCGGTGAACGAGCCCGTCGAGGTCACGGAGCCAACGTTGGTGCTCCAGACGAAGGCGGCTCCCACGACAAGGTTGCCATAAATATCGTACGCCGCCGCCGTGAAATTTCGGACGTGGCCGACCGTGACCGTCGCCGGATTCGGCACTACAACGATGTGGTCTATGGCTCCGGGAACGACGTTGACGACTGCCGCCTTGAACTTCGTGCCGTTCGCCGCGGTCACCGTACCGTCGGCCGGAGTCGTCTGCGCGACGAAGAAACCGAACTGGTCAATTGTCCCTACGCTGGTGCTCCAGGCGAAGCCGACGTTAGGTATCGGGTTGTTGTAGATGTCGTACGCGACCGCCACGAATTGCTGGTCCGCGCCTACCTGGACCGTGGCCGGGTTCGGCGCCACAGCGATGTGGTGCAGCAGGTACGGAATCAACGTGACGTCCGCGTTTCCGCTGACCGCCCCGTACGTC
>DAIRED010000180.1:0-4505 GCA_036795795.1 Thermoplasmatota archaeon
GCGGGAGAGCACCGCAACGGGAGGAGCGTGCGGTTCAATTGGATTCAACGCCGGAAAACTCACCGGGGGCGACCATCACATGAAAGCCAAGCCGATGACTTTGCTTGATTCTTGGAGAGGTGGTGCATGGCCGTCGTCAGTTCGTACCGTAGGGCGTTCTGTTAAGTCAGATAACGAACGAGACCCTCACCCTTAATTGCTAGTTCGGAGGTGACTCCGGGCGCACATTAAGGGGACCGCTGGTGCTAAATCAGAGGAAGGAGAGGTCAACGGTAGGTCCGTATGCCCCGAATCCCCCGGGCAACACGCGCGCTACAAAGGACAGGACAATGGGCTCCGATGTCGAAAGGCAAAGGCAATCCCGAAACCTGTTCGTAGTTCGGATTGAGGGCTGTAACTCGCCCTCATGAAGCTGGATTCCGTAGTAATCGCTCGTCAACATCGAGCGGTGAATATGCCCCTGCTCTTTGCACACACCGCCCGTCAAACCACCCGAGTTGGGTCTGAGTGAGGGTGCCCTTTTTGGGGTGCTCGAACTTAGGTTCAGCAAGGAGGGTTAAGTCGTAACAAGGTATCTGTAGGGGAACCTGCAGATGGATCACCTCCTACGAAAAAAATTTCTGAGGATGCCCTGCGTCCTCTAGGTCAAGGTAGGCGGGATATCTAGCACCAATATTCGTCGAACGTCCACAAGCCACGAATAACGCAGTTTTTATATTTTGACTGGATAGCGGGAGCTGTGAATGTAGAAGAGAAGCTGTGCGAATTCTGGGAAGCCAGGCGCAGCCTGCAGCCCAACACAAGGACCTTCCGCCCATTCCACGGGTGGCAGCGCGGCGCGGGCAAGCACCTAGTGTTTCTGTTCCGAGTTAAAGCTCCGGAGATTTTGAAAATAATCGCGGAGGTACAGGCCGACCTCTGCGGAGACGAGGCTTTCGTGCCATTTCCCTCCGAATACCTGCATATCACAGTCAAGGTGTGGGGGTTCCTCGAGGATAAAAAGGATGCAGCTGACGATATCCTCCCGAAAGAGCTGGAGCGCGCGATTCCACATCTCCGTGAGAATGTCGCGACCGTCAAAGCGTTCGAGACGGAGTTGGGGCGCGTGAACGTTTTCCCTTCAGTGGTCTTCGCGGAGGTCAAGGACGGTGGCGGCTTCGCCGAGCTCAACAGAAAGGTTCTAGAAATACCGGGCGTCGAAGCCAGGTGGTCGGACCACCCGAATTACATTCCGCACCTCGCGATAGGCACCTTCCGCGAAGGGACGGACGTGGAACCTTTGATGAAGATGTTGGAAACGCGTCGGAAAAGCGCCTTCGGAAAAATCACAGTAGGCAACATCGAGCTTGTGATTGCGCACTGGCGTGATTCGAAATTTCCAATCTTCGAACCGTTATGCCAAGTCGAATTGCAGCCTTAGGCGATTATTTATCTATTTCCAAGCCCATCTAGTCACTATGGCGACGATCAAGCGCGCCCGCCCCACCGACTTCGAGCGCATTATGCCCATGGCCTTCGCCCTCCAGGAATACGAGGCGTCCATAGACGAGGCCGTCAAGGTGACGCCCAAGACGAAGAAGGACCTGGTCAAGTTCGAGAGGAAGAATTTAAAAAGGAGGGATGCGCGTTTCTTCATAGCGCTTGAAGATGATGAAATCGTAGGTTACATCTCAGGCTGGCTCAGCAAGGCGAACATCTCTGTCAGCGGAAAATCGTATGGCTTCATTTGCGACTGCTACGTGCTGGAAAAATATCGAGGTCGTGGGATAGGGGAACTGCTGAACGCCGAATTGATGAAGTGGTTCAAAGAGAAGGAAGTCGAGTACATCGAGGTTTACACCTATGTCAACAACGAAGCTGGAAAGGGATTTTGGGAATCGGAGGGGTTCCGGCCGAACATGCTGCGCTATCTGAAAAAGATGGGGGAGTGAATAGAACTTGGACGAGCTCCACTTCCCCTCCCGCGCCGCCTTCCGCGCCTGGCTGTCGAAGAACCACTCATCGTGCAAGGGCTTCTGGATGGTGTTCTACAAGGTCGGGACCGGAAAGCCGCAGGTTCGGTACAACGACGCCGTCGAGGAGGCGCTCTGCTACGGCTGGATAGACTCAATCGTCAAGACGATCGATAGCGAGAGATACCTCCGGAAGTTCACACCGCGGAGCAATCCAGCCAACTGGGCTCCGTCGAACGTCGAGCGCATGAAGAAGATGATTGCCGAAGGGAAGATGACCGGGCACGGCCTGGCCGTGTTCAAGCCGCAGAAAGCCGATGCAGACAGGCCGATGCCGAACGCGGAGATGACGGTCGAGACGAAAAAGGCGTTCCGCGCCGGAGGAGTACTGAAATTCTTCGAGAGCCTGGCTCCGTCGCATCGGCGCCGATACATGATGTGGCTCAACGACGCCAAGCGTCCGGAGACGAGGGAGAAAGGCTTCGGGAGGTTGTCGAGGCGCTGAGGAAGGGGGAGACGATGGGGCTGAGGTGACGGGGCTCCTTCGACCTTCCGTACGGCGCAGCTCTCGCACTTAATCCTTCTTCTCCTTTTTCTTCCTGAACACGATGAAGGCGATGAGGCCGACCGCCGCCAGCACGGCGACAATCACAATCCACCAGGGGAACCCGGCCTCGCCCACCGTATCCTCGGCGGGGGGCTCGGCTATGTCCACTGCGGATTCCACCGTGCCGTTCCAGTTGCCCGCCTTGTCAGTTGCGGCCAGCCTGTAATGCATTGTGTAGTTGCCCTCTGGGAGCAGTACGGCGGCTGTGTAAGCCCCGTTCGCCAGCGCCATCGTAGCGTTGGTCTCGTTGCCGCTCCCGAACCGATAGACCACCCAAGCTCCCGCGAGGGCCATGTCGTCCTGGACGCCAGCGGAGAACGTGAGGGTCTCTCCAGGCATGCCTTCGGATGGGCTCAGGTCTGCGATTTCTGGCGCACGGATGTCCAGCGCTAGGAGTGCATCGGGGGTCGCAAGCGCTGCCTCTGCGTTGCCCGCGTTGTCGACGCTGGTGGTGCGGTATTGGTAGTACCCCTGTCCTGCTGGAAATACCCCGCCCGCCGCATCCGTCCAGTTCCCCCATGTCGTATTGTCAGGGCTGTGTCTGAACCATCTGGTCAGGCTTGCGATTCCGCTGCACGTTTCGTTGGTGATGGTCGTGATGCTTAGCCCGGTGCCTGTCTTCCTCCAGTACTGCGCAGGCTGCTGCAACGCTGTTGCAGGCGCGACGTCGTCGAACTTCGCTTTCGCGTCTGCGATGGCGGGCGCGGCCTCGACGTTCCCCAGCGCATCCCTGGCGACGGAGTAGAATTCGTAGTATCCCTGCCCAGCCGGGAATGCGAAAGCCCACGAGTACGGCGCGGACGTGTCGCCGCTCAGCGCAGTCCAGTTGCTCCATGCGGAGTTCTCGGGAGAGTGCCTGTAAAACAGCGTCACGTTGAAGATGCCGCCACCGAGGTCGCTCGCTGTCGCATTTACCAGTATGGGGCCTGAATTCAACCACGTGCCGGTCAGCGCATCGACGCCAGAAACCGGGCCGTCGGTATCCACCAGCATGGCAACATCCGCCGACGACGGGGAGGCCTCAGGGTTCGTAGCGTTGTCTATTGCCACAGAGTACAGCTCGTAGTAGCCGCTCCCGTCCGGGAAGCCGAAGCTCCAGGACCATGGTGCCGTGGTGTCGCTCCCGAATGCTTGCCAGGAGCCCCAAGTCGCGTTGTCGTCAGAGAATCGGTAATGCATCTCCAAGCGCGCCACGCCGCTGGTCGCGTCAGCAGCCGTTCCATCAATCTGGACTGGTCCTGCAGTGTGAACGTACGCGGCAAGAGACGTGAGGGATGATGATGGCGGCGACGTGTCATGGCCGCAGAGGCGGTCCCTTGCTGTTGGCGCAGCTTCCGCGTAGCCGGCGTTATCCGTCGCGACCGAGTAGAATTCGTACCGTCCATCCCCTGAGGGGAAGGCGAAGGCCCACGCCCAGGGTGCGGCAGAGTCCGTTCCTTGCGGTGTCCAGGCGTCCCATGCGGCTCCATCTGGCGAACGCCTGTACCAGAGAGAGACGTTCTTCACGCCACTTCCGATGTCGGTCGCTGCGGCTGATAGTGGTATCGGAGCGTTACCCCAGTAGGTTGCAATCGCGTCGATGGCTGATACAGGCGGCACGCCGCCGACCGGCTCCATCAGGGGATAGAGGTCTTGGGTTCCGGAACCGCCGTCGAGCCACACGTAGGGGGTGTCCCCTAGCCCGTCTGACGGGGGGGCGTTCTGCGCCGCCGTGGTGTTCAAGTCGATACCGGTGTAGTTGTCCCAGAAATTTCCCCCCGAGGGGAATCCGTTGTCCCAGAGGTTCGTCCCGACGGCGTCGTAGGCGTGTCCGGTGTTGTTGAAAAAGTTGTTGTGGTGGATGAGGTTGTCATCGCCGCTATTGATTCGCACGCCGAAGGCTGCGTTGTCCTCGATATCGTTGAACCTAATCGTGTTGCCGTTGGCTGGGGTCATTGCAAGTATTC
>DAIRED010000181.1:0-4460 GCA_036795795.1 Thermoplasmatota archaeon
AATTCCAAAGGCGATGGTCGCCCGGCCATTATATAAAAAACAGAAAACCATATAAATGCGAATCCTGATATGGCTGAACATCAGCCGGAAGATGGTGGTGGAGATCTCCAACTCTGAGCAGGGCGAAACGGAAACCGTGTCGTGCCCGACGTGCGGGGAGTCCATACCAGCCAGCGCGGATGAATGCCCGAAGTGCGGGGAGGCGCTGGCAGTCGAGAAGGCCGAGGAGACCAAACCCGAGAAGGCGCCGAAGAAGCGCAACCTCCTTCTGTGGGTCGGGATTCTACTCGTGTTTCTCGGGGGGCCAGGGATAGCAGTGGGGTCTTGGCTCCACGACTTCCTGAAGATACCCATCGGGACGTACAACAACTTCGATTCGTTCGGTTGGGTGAACAGGCTGGTGTCCGCGGTCGGCACGATAGTGCTGCTCGTCGGACTGCTCGTCCTCGCCATCGCGATAGCCCGCTCGGGCCGCGACGAGGACGATGAAGAGAGCTGAAGGGGTGATTGGCATCGGCGAAAACGGCCAGGAAATCGAGGAATACGTCTGCCCGTCTTGCGGCAGCGTCATAGGGAAGGACTCCGCCCAGTGCCCGATATGCGGCGAGGGATTTACCCAGGAGCCAACGAACGGCGATGCCGCCAAGTCCGCCTCCGAGCTGGAGGTCCCCGGCACATGCCCCAAGTGCGGAGGGGAGATTCCGGACGGCGTCAAGGATTGCCCGGCGTGCGCCAAGGCCAAGTCGCACGACCACGGCGATGACGACCACGCCACCTGCCCGGTCTGCGGCTCGTTCCATTACTCGGCCCAGACGGGCGACCTGGTCAAGTGCGATGACTGCGGAAACGCATACGTCCTCGTCAAGCCATCGGAGGGATTCTTCACAGGCTGGAAGTGGAAGTTCTGGATTGGGCTCACGTTCATAATCGTCGGCGACTTCGGCTTCGCCCTCGCGTCGTACGTTCACAACGTCCTCAAGTGGACGTTCCTGGGCGACATGTACCTCGGGTACGGCTGGATAGACAGCCTCCTCGGCGTACTGGGCGTCGTGCTCTTCGCCGTCGGGA
Source organism: Thermoplasmatota archaeon (assembly GCA_036795795.1). GTDB lineage: Archaea > Thermoplasmatota > Thermoplasmata > SG8-5 > DAIRED01 > DAIRED01. The sequence goes on from DAIRED010000181.1 coordinate 1,069, forward strand.
TAGTCCTCTTCGCGTGGTCTTTCAAGCGCGAGCGCGAGGTCAAGTGCGACTCCTGCGGCGTTTACATAATGGAGAACGAGCTCATCCCGACCGAGGAGCCGAGGACCGCGCCCAGCGAGGACTCCGTCAAGGAGGCGCTCAGCCAAATCGAGGAGGAGCTGGCCTGCCCAGGATGCGGCAAGACCGTCGCCCTCTTCGACGAGAAGTGCCCGAGCTGCGGGCAGATACTCGTCGAGCTCACGATGGAGGAGAATTTCGAGAGCGTGGAGCCGCAGGACGTCGCCCCCGCCCCGGAGTTCCCCCAGAACGGGAACGGCGAGAAGCTCTACAATACCATCGAGTCCTTGGATGAGAATTCGCCATCGGCGCAGGACGAAGGCGTCTCGGTCGAGAAGTTCATCATGGACGACCTCGAGAAGATGGAGGCCGAGCATGCCCCGGTGGGCAAGGATTGCCCGGAATGCGGCATCACGGCAGACAAGGACGCCACAGAGTGCCCCGTTTGCGGCGCCAGCCTCAAGGGGGTTGACGAATGAGCAAGGAATGCCCGCTGTGCGGCTTCAACCTTCCAGATGACGCGACAGAATGCTCCACGTGCGGCGAGCGTTTCGAGGGCGCCGCCCCCCAGCAGGCCGAGGTCGAATGCCCATCGTGCATGTCTCTGGTGCCTGCCGGAGTCGTGGAATGCCCCATATGCGGCGAAAAGATCGCTGCCCCGGCGGCCGACACGCCTCGGCAAGAGGCGGAATTCGTGCCGGAGCCAGCCCCGGTCCAGCCCGTCGCGGCGAAGGCGACCAGGGAATGCCCCGAGTGCGGTTCCATCACGGAGGCGGAGGCAATCGAGTGCGCCATCTGCGGATTCAAGTTCGAGTACGAGGGCCTGGACATGCCGGTCCAGCAATCGAAACCGGTTGATGACCTAACCCTCGAACCGGATCCATTCGAGGAGCCATCGGCGGTCGTTGAGGAGCCGAAGGGCGAGCCCGAGTGGGTCGAGCCCTCGAAGACGACCGCCCCCATGGCCGCCGAGAAACCGGCGGACGTGGAGGCGACAGTAAGGTGCCCAGCTTGCAAGGAAAAAATCAAGGCGGGCGACGCCGCCTGCCCCCTGTGCGGAGCCATCATCAGCGATTACACGGTGATATGCCCGGCGTGCAGGGCTCAGGTTCCGGCCATCGACGAGGTGTGCCCGGAATGCTTCGCCACGCTCAGCGAAGCCCAAGCCGAGGTCTCGGAAATGGGCGTAGAACCCCTTCCGGAGGTGGCGCAGCCTGACCCGGATTACGTCAAGAGCGCAACGCCATCCGAGGCTGTCCTGGATACGGCAGAGGGGCGCGAGTGCCTCGTATGCTTCGCCATACTGGCCGAAAACGAGAACGACTGCCCGGTCTGCAGGCTGCCTTTCGGAACCCAGCTCCCGCCCGAGGAGGAGGTCGAGCAACTGTGGGAGGGAATCGGAATCGAGATTCCCAAGGATTACTACAAGTGCCCCAACTGCGAGGCTTTGCTGACAGACACCGAGCCGAGCGACTGCGAGGTCGCGGAGCGCAAGTGGTTCTTCAGGGCGATAATATTCCTGTTCACCGGGATATTCATCTCGTCGGCGTCGATATGGGTGCGCGGAGTGACGGCCGAGATGAAGGAACAGGGCCTGAGCCCGACGCCGATGGACGCCGTCGTCAACTCGATTGGCTGGATACTCGTCATAATCGGGTTCGTCTTCTGGTTCTTCTCCTGGCGCGCGGCCGGAAAGGCGAAGCTTTGCCCGTCCTGCGGTTGCGATGTCAAATCCGACGCCACCACCTGCCCGGAATGCGGCGAGTGTCTCGAGATTCTGGACGAGCAGGGCATCGATGGCGCAGAGAAGGAAGCCGGAGAGCGGGCCTGAGGGGATTTCGGCCATCGCCAGGCTAGCGACCCGCTTTGCCATCCGACAGTCAGGCAACCGCCGTCTGGGATTTCATAGTCGAGACGCAGCGCGCCGCCTCGTCGTACTTGCCGAGCTTCGCCAGGACGTACCCCTTGTTTATCCAGACATCCCCGTAGCGGGGATTTATCTTGATGGCGCTGTTGTAGCACCTCAGCGCCTCGACATACAAACCCTGCCTCGCCAGCGAGTTGCCCTTGTTGTTCCAGGCAATCTCAAGCCGCGGGTTGATTTCGAGCGCCTTCTCGAACGCCTGGAAGGCACCCCTGTGGCTGCCGCGCTTCGTCAAAGCGTTGCCAAGGTTGATCCACGTGAGCGCGTTCTTGGGATTGAGCCTTATCGCCATCTGGAGGCACTTGATACCCTCCGGCACATCGCCTGCGAGGACAAGCGCCACTCCCTTGCGCGACCAAGGAACGTCGTACCCGTTTCCAGCGGCTTCGGCCTTGGTGGCGCGTTCGGCCCGCATCTGATGGATGGCATCGTCGTAGGCTCGCGCCGCGCGGGCGTACTCGCTCCGGGTGTACCTGGCGTCTCCGCGCGCTATCGCCATGTGGAGCGATTTCCTGCGCGCGTAATCGTTCAGCGCCTCCGCGCTTGAGGCTCCGAGCAACATCGATGTGGTCGCGAGCATCGATACCTCCGCGAAACCGAGGATGCCGTTGAACTTCAGGTAAGCGTAGATGAAGACCGTCAGCGCGCTCAGCGCCCATGTGGAGCGCTTGCGCCACCCTTTCGGCGCGAGGTACGCGCCCCCGCCGGTCGCGGCGAGACCGACGGCGAACAGAGCCTGCTGGAGCGCGACTGTATCGGAAACGAGAGGCATCGCCACGAACATTGCGGCAGAGAGAATAAGGGGCGCAATCCAGCGCAGCGAGCGCTTGTCCAGGGCCTCGAATCCCCAGCGCGCGCGGGAGATTGCGTAGGCGAGGAATATGCATGGTTGGAATATCGCGAGGATACCGGCCTGGACCAGGGACGGCCTGAGGAACGTCGATATCAGGTAGAAGCAGAGTGCGACGCCCGAGACGATGATGAACCAGAACAGCCCTTCCGGGTCCTTCCAGGACGGGATTGCACCACCGGGCGTCGGGTGCCCGACCGGCTCCTGCCCGCCGCTGGTTCCAGCGGCTTCTGCAGGCTCGTAGGCGCTCGTGGGGAACACCTCGTCCGGGGCATCTTCCGCAGAGGTTTCTGATTCCCCGATGACCGCGGGTTGCTCCCCGCTCGACGATGCAACGTCCGATGCCCCATCATCTTCCGAGCCATCGCCAACCGGATACTCTCCATGCGGCTCCAGTTGAGCTTCCTCAGAGGGCTCTGCCACCATCTCGGTTTCCACGGGCGCGGTTGCCACGTCCTGTCCCACCTCGACCTCCTCGACGGAGTAGGTCGTCGACGGGTCGAGGCCGTAGTCGGCGAGTCGCTGTCGCTGGGCCTCGTTGGCCGGCACGTCCTTGCCGTC
>DAIRED010000182.1:0-734 GCA_036795795.1 Thermoplasmatota archaeon
GCAACCGAGTTCACGTGCGTGGCCGCCAGGTGGTCCGTTATCCCCACCGAGCCGATTCGCAGGCCGGCGGCCGCCTCGACGAGCTCCGCGGGCGACCAGTCCCCGTCGGAGAAGTTGGTGTGGTTGTGGAGGGACATCATCGCGGGGGGATTGGCGGGCCATGCCATATACGTTTCGCAGGCGCACGCGTGCGCGCGACATTGGAAACCTATATGTACGTAAAACCTCATTGAATCGCCTGATGGTCAACGAGGAGCCGGAGGACGCCCGCAAGTGGGTCGGCGTCAGGATATCAAAGGCCATGATGAGGCAGGTCGAGGATGTAATCGCCGCCCACCCCGAATTCGCCTGGAGCACCCCGAACGACTTCATCCGCGACGCGACCCGGAGGTACATGGAGTACGTCCACCAGCAGGACCTGATGAAGGGCGCAGCGGTCCGGGAGATGCCGGCCAGGGTCGAGGGGGTTCTAGAGGAGACCCTCGGCGAAGGGTACGCGAAGGAGTTCGAGACGATACTCGAGCAGAGGACGCGCGGGATAGACGCCACTGCCGAGCCGGAGAAATACATGGCGGCGGTCAGCGCCGCGCTCTCGGAGATATTCGGGCCGACGGTCGCAAAGCTCGTAACGCAGAGGATGGCGCGCGGCGGCGCGCTCGCAGGGGGGGAGTTGAAATGAAGAAGGTCGCGACGGGGGTCAAGGGTTTCGACAGGATTGCCAACGGCGGGGTCTT
>DAIRED010000182.1:744-4447 GCA_036795795.1 Thermoplasmatota archaeon
GGGGGAAGCGGGAGCGGAAAGACCGTCTTCACCACATCGTTCATACTCAATGGCGCGAGGCTCGGCGAGCCCGGGCTGTTCATAACTTTCGAAGAGAGCCGCCAGAACATACTGGAGAACCTGCCAGACGGCGTCAAGAAGGACATCGAGGCGCTCTCGGAGAAGGCCTGGTTCTTCGACCTCTCCGCCATCAGGAAGATGTCCACCGCAACGGAGGAGCACGGCAGCGCGCACAACGTGCTGGACGTGGACGTGATATCCGAGATCGTCGAGAGCTGGGTGCGCGAGAAGGGTATCAAACGCGTCGTGCTCGACGGCGTCGCCTCGCTCGGCATCCGTTACGGCTGCGACAACGATTACCGCGGCGCGCTTTTCAGGCTCACCAGCGCGATGAAATCCCTCGGGACGACGAGTATCATCACGACGGAGATAAACGAGGAGGGGAAGCTCTCGCGCAACGGCGTCGACGAGTTCGTGGCCGACAGCATCGTCCTGCTGACCAACCGCTCGGGCAGGCGGACGCTGGAGATACGCAAGATGAGGGGGTCCTCGTTCGTCCCCGGCGAGCACGGCTTCGGGATAGCCAACGACGGCTTCTCGGTCTTCCCCATGCTGCCACCCCCGGAGCATTCGAACTCCAAGTCTGCCCGCGCGAAGACCGGCGTGCCCGGCCTGGACGAGATGCTCGGCGGCGGGGCGCTTGCCGGGGACTCCATACTCGTCACTGGCTCGGCCGGAACGGGCAAGACGATATCCGGCCTCCAGTTCATCGACGACGGTGCCAGGAACGGGGAGAAGTGTCTGGTCGTCTCGTTCGAGGAGCCGCCGGACCAGTTGAGGCGCAACGCCAAGAACGTCGGCATCGACATAGCCGCGCACGAGGCGAAGGGCCTCGTCAGGATACTCTACACGCATCCCAGGAACATCGAGGCGAGCAGGCACCTAAACGACGTGATGTCCATGATGGACGGCGTGACGAGGGTGCTTGTGGACTCGGTGACCGACTACGAGATTGCCATGGACAACGACGCGCTGCGGGCGCTCCTCTCGACGATGATATCCGAGTTCAAGAGCCGCGGCGTCACAGCCGTCTTAACCGCTGAGGCACCGGAACTTATTGGGGCTGGAAAGCTGACCAATATTGGTACTTCGTTCATTGTCGACGCCGTGATAATGCTAAGGTTCGTCGAGATGGGCTCGGAGATGAAGAAGGCGCTCAGCGTGCTGAAGATGCGCGGGAGCAGCCATGTCCGGGACATCCGCGAGTACTCCATCACGGAGCGCGGAATAGTTGTCGGCAAGAAGTTCGAGGGCGTCGTCGGCTTGATGTCCGGCACACCGAGGAAGGCGATAGCGGACGAGGTCGAGGGATTCTTCAAGAAGTAGGCTGGACCGAGGGACGCGATTGGCCAAGCGGGGGAAGGAAGCAGCCGGCGAGGCACCGAACAGGAAAGCGGCCAGCGATAGCCCCGGTGGTGCCGCCGGGCGGGGACCACAAGAGCATACCGCGAACTACGCCTCGCTCCATTTCGGCGAGACGGAGCGCCTGAAGATTCTTGACGCCATCCTGGAGAACATGAACGAGGGGCTCTTCCTCATCGATGAAGACTTCAAGTACGTCATGATAAACCCGGCGTCGGGGCGCATCCTCTCCCACGACCCGAAGCAATGGGTAGGCAAGAGGGCCGGCAACTACGTCCATCCAGACGACCGAATCAAATCCCACGAAACCGTGATGAAGACAATTCAGGGGGACAACTCCAGCTGCGAGGTCCGGATAATGGGCTCGGACGGGAAGTACAAGCATCTCGAGATGCACTACTCCCTCATCGTCGTCGGCGAGACGTTTTACGTCCTCGGGCTCGTCGAGGACATCACGGATAGGAAGGCCATCGAGAACGAGCTCAAGTCATCGGAGGAGAAGTACAGGACGCTGGTCGAGACCCAGAGCGTGGCGATAATGACCCTGGACCTCAGGGGGAGCTTCCTCTTCGTCAACGACAACTTCCAGAATGTTTTCGGGTACGCCGTTGACGACGCACACACCCTGAACCTCTTCAACCTGATGCACCCCGACGAGGTCGACAGGGCGCACAAGCAGATATCCCAGGCCTCGCGCGGCAAGCGGATACACAACATGGAGTACAGGATGATGACGAAGTGCGGCGCGTACGTTCCAATACTGATGAGCGCGTCCCCCCTCTTCGACAAGAACGGGAAGGTCGTCTCGATAATTTGCACGGCCAACGACGTGACGGACCTCAAGGCCAGCGAGGGGGAGCTGAAGAAGTACCGCGACCACCTCGAGGAGCTGGTGGAGAAGAGGACGTTCAAGCTGAAGATGGAGATGGCCGAGCGCGAGAAGGCCAACGAGGCATTGAGGGTCACCAAGGAGCGCCTGGAATACGTGCTGGGCGCGACGAAGACCGGCTTTGACATCGTGGACGGAGAGTACAACGTGGTCTACGTCGACCCGGCTTGGGAGAGCACGCTGGGCGATTACAGGGGAAGGAAGTGTTACGATTACTTCATGGGAGGCAAGAAGCCGTGCGAGACGTGTGCAATTCCGACGGCCTTGAAGACGAGGAAGTCCACCATCTCCGAGGAATACCTGAAGAAAGAGGGTAGATACATCGAAGTCCACACCATCCCGTTCAAGGCCGATGATGGAAAATGGCTCGTCGCCGAGTTCAACCTGGACGTGACCGAGAGGAAGAAAGCCGACATGACCTTGAAGGAGAGCGAGCAGAAATACCGTCGGCTCGTGGAAACAACCGGAACGGGCTACGTTGTCTTGGGCGTCACCGGGTGCGTCACCGACGCGAACACCGAATACATTAGACTGACCGGCCACTCGAAGCTCAGCGACATCCTTGGAAGGAGCGTCACAGAGTGGACGGCCCCGCACGACCTGGAGCGCAACGCGGAGGCCGTGCGCAAGTGCTTCGAACGTGGCTCCACATACGGCCTCGAAATAGACTATGTTTGGAAGGATGGCTCCATCCACCCGATCGAAATCAACGCGACGGTCGCCGACGGTGCGTCTGGCAAGAGTATCATCACCCTTTGCAGGGACATCACCTCCAGGAGGGCCGAGCAAAACGCACTCAGAGATTCCGAGACGAAGTTCCGCGAGCTGGCCGACAACTCGCCGAACATGATATTCATCAACCACATGGGCAAGGTCGTCTACGCGAACAAGAAGTGCTCGGAGATTATGGGTTACGCCCCGGAGGAATTCCTCGCGGATGGCTTCGATTTCATCTCCCTGGTCGCGCCGGAGGACCGCAAGAGGGTGAGAGAGAACGCGCAGAAGCGGCTCGACGGCGTCGAGAGCGCCCCGTACGAGTACACGCTCCTGACCAAGGACCACCGAAGGTTCGAGGTCCTCATCAACTCCAAGCCGATACGCTATGAGGGCCAGCCGGCGATATTGGGGATTATCACAGACGTCAGCCAGCTCAAGCGCGTCAAGGTGGACCTGGCGGAGATGGAGGATTTCCAGAGGAACATCCTCAGGATGATGCCCGAAGCCGTAATCGTCAGCGACCTGACCGGAAAAATTACTTTCGCCTCGGAGAAAGCGCTGGAGTTGGGCCACGTCAAGTCCATGAAGGATGTGGAGGGAATGAGCTTCTTCGAGCTCATCGATCCCGAGGACCACGAGCGCGCGTTCGACGACATGGCTAAGCTGCTGAAGTCC
>DAIRED010000183.1:0-4436 GCA_036795795.1 Thermoplasmatota archaeon
CCCTCGCGGATGAGCTGGAAGTTCACGTCCACGAGGACCGGCTTCTCGAGGAGATAGTGCTCGTAAGCGAGCCTTATCGAGTCGTAGTAGCGCCGGGCGATGGCGTGGTTCGGGGCCGAGAACATGACGAGCCAGTCGTATGCACCGTTGACGTAGAGGAGGGTGATGAGCCGCACCTGCTGCTTCTGGTACGCGCCCATCTTCTGCCTCGAGATGACCAAGTCCGCCAGCTCCCGGTCCATCGGCTTCATCTTCATCAGCATGAAGTACATCACGTGGCCCAGCTTGCTCTCATCGACGACCGCAGTGTAACCCCACACGACGTTGCCGTCCTCGAGAGCCTTCTTCTTGCGCCAGACCTTCTGGCGGTAGCTCTTCATCTCCTTGGCTATCTCGACGACGCTCCTGGTTGGGTCCTGGAGCAGCGCCTTCAGCACGTCGGTGCTGTAGGCCTCCTTGTTACCTTTCGACGCTTTTTCGGCCATGTTAGTACCCGCCTGTTATAGTCCGAGAGGACAGGCGAGACAACGTGCCGGGGGATTTATAGGTTTTCACGTAAAGCGCCGCACCGCCCCCTGGCACGCTCCGCGTGGGGGGGCGCAGACTCTAAATTAAAATACCTGGAGCCCATTCCGGGTCTCGTCCGCGGTTTTATAGAGCCGCGGCCTGGGCGCCTTCGGCTTTATAGAGCCAGGAGGGGGAAAGGAGGAATAGCATGTCTACGACTGACAACGTAATGGACAGGGTAATCGCCAGGAACCCTGGCGAGAAGGAGTTCCATCAGGCCGTGAAGGAAGTTCTCGAGTCGGTGGAGCCCGTTCTGAAGAAGAGACCGGAATATGTGAAAGCCAAGATACTCGAGAGGCTGGTCGAGCCGGAGCGGCAGATCATCTTCAGGGTCCCGTGGGTCGACGACAGGGGAGAGGTCCAGGTCAACCGCGGGTTCCGCGTCGAGTTCAACAGCGCCATCGGCCCGTACAAGGGCGGCCTGCGCCTGCACCCCTCGGTGTACATCGGGATAATCAAGTTCCTGGGGTTCGAGCAGATATTCAAGAACTCGCTGACTGGCCTGCCGATAGGCGGCGGGAAGGGCGGCTCGGACTTCGACCCGAAGGGCAAGAGCGACATGGAGGTCATGCGCTTCTGCCAGAGCTTCATGGGGGAGCTGTTCAGGCACATCGGCCCGAACACGGATGTTCCGGCGGGGGACATCGGCGTCGGCGGGCGCGAGATTGGATTCATGTACGGAACGTACAAGAAATACACGAACCGCTTCGAGAGCGTCCTCACGGGCAAGGGATTGAACTGGGGCGGCTCGCTAGCCAGGACAGAGGCGACGGGCTACGGCTGCGTCTACTTCACCGACGAGATGCTGAAGACGAAGGGCCAGAGCTTCAAGGGGAAGACCGTCGTCATCTCCGGCTCCGGAAACGTCGCGCAGTACGCCGTGCAGAAGGCCAACCAGCTCGGCGCCAAGGTCGTCACCCTGTCCGACTCGGACGGGTACATCTACGACGCCGACGGGATTACCGGTGACAAATGGGACTTCGTCCTGGACCTCAAGAACAACAAGAGGGGCCGCATCGAGGAGTACGCCAAGAAGTTCAAGGCCACGTACCACAAGGGCGAGAAGCCCTGGGGCATCAAGTGCGACATCGCGCTGCCCTGCGCCACCCAGAACGAAATCGACAAGGACGCCGCGAAGAAGCTCGTGGACAACGGCTGCATCGCCGTCGCCGAAGGCGCGAACATGCCCTCGACGCCGGAAGCGGTCGAGGTCTTCCTGAAGGCCGGAACGCTGTTCGGACCTGCAAAGGCGGCGAACGCCGGCGGGGTCGCCACGAGCGGACTGGAGATGTGCCAGAACCACATCGGCCTGTCGTGGACGTTCGAGGAAGTGGACCAGAAGCTGCACCAGATAATGGTGAACATCCACAAGAACTCCGCGGCGGCGGCCGAGAAGTACGGCATGAAGGGCAACTACGTGGCGGGCGCGAACATCGCCGGCTTCATCAAGGTTGCCGACTCGATGCTGGACCAGGGAATCGTATAGGCGCTTGATACCAGTCAGATAAAACCTTTTTCATTTTTCATTCAATTCTGAGATTGTAGATTTTTTATCTCATCCTGAATTTTTTTTGAAAGGTAGGCTTTTGATGTTTTACATATTAGGTTTGTAACAACGTTTAACGATTCCAAGGCGCACTCCTTGCTATTAACCCAATCGAGAGAGGGATGATTTCCTTCCGATTCCAATTCTGCAATTGAATTTTGTATGGATTCACTCGGTTCCAACCTGCGCAATTCACGTATTGTTGCCTGACGCATCATGTTATTTTCGGGTTCCGCCTCAATCGTCTCGGGGAGAACTGCTGTGAGTTCCCCCGAGTTCAACCGTGTCTGAGTGTTTGATGTCAAATTACGATATGAATGGGCCAAGAAATCTCTTGCGTATGTTATTGCATAGATTGTCTTTTTATCTTGTTCTGTTAAACATGTTACATTTGTCTTTGCCCATTCTAAAATTTTAGAGCGCTTACGAGATATGTTTTTATGTTCCTGGATTGGGGCATTGTCGTATAATCGAAAAAATTCCTCCTCAACCGCTGCACCAAGAAAAATTATGCATGCTGCAAAACGGTTAAGAACATAGCAATCGAATGCATACATAATCTTCTGATTCACGTAGAAATCCACAATGGGTAGAGGATGTCTAGGCACATGATAAATCACGCTTCCGGTAGCATAAGTATCTTCAATTTTTTTTATTTCAGCGTATCTTGCTTCGACCTCAACCTTCAATCTTCTACGATTTAAAGGCCTGTAAAATTGAGTTGTATCTATTGGCTCATTTTCGTTCATATGTAACCTCTATTTCCAGTTCGAGTTCTTGAATCATGTGGATGCTTATTATTATTTCCCTTTTTCCCAATTATAACCTTCCTATCTTTCAAATAAAGGGCTCGTTGTTTTCCTTGTATGAAAAAATTGGTGTACTTCCATCATCTTATTATTTCACCTGCGCCATGACGGTGGCGTGTGCGCGGGCTTCTTTCCTGAAAAGTCCAAGCAGTCGATGGAGCAGGCGACGGCGGCCCTCCACAACTGGATTATCTACGCCGCATTCGGCCTATTCGTCCTGTTCTGGGCGGGCTTCTCCATCCTGATGGCGGTCATCCAGCCGGACGACTGGCTCGGCGAAATCGCGCTCTGGCTCTGCACCCCCGTGACGCTTGCGATCGGCTTGGGGCTTATCGGGTACGGGCTCAAGGTCCGTGGCGACGTGATGCGCGAGAGCAGGCGCATGCAGGAGCTCGGCGGTTTCCTGCGCACGTATCGCAGAATCAAGATTTCGGAGCTCGCCAGGAAGCTCGGCGTCAACGAGTTCGAAGCGGAGCGCACGGTCGGCCGGTGCATAGACCTAGGGTTCGTCGAAGGCTTCGTCGACCGCTCGGCGGGGGAGTTCGTCGCCCGCGAGGCGATAAACCAGGTTGCACCAATCAGTGGCTGCCCGCGCTGCGGCGCACCTCCGGAGCGCATAATGCTCATCGGGGAGACGAACAAATGCGGGGCCTGCGGGGCCGCATACCCGGTGAATCAATCCCCATCGAACGAGTACGGCAGGTGAATCTATGAAGAAAATGGCTGCGTCTGGCAAGAGCGATTCCGTGCGTAGGGACGACGTGGTGGCCGTAATCATCGACGCACTGCGTCCTCTGGATTCCGCTAGGGCGATGTGGGAGCAGGGCGCGGTGAGCTTCGGCCGAATCGATGAATACTCGGATATCGACCTGTGCATAATCGCCCGGGACGACAGAGTCGAAAACGTGTTCGGGGCCATCGAGCGCACGCTGGAGAAGCGCTTCGGTATATCCGACAGATTCCGCCTCCCCGAGCCGACCTGGCACGGCCACTCGCAGTGCTTCTACTGGCTCAAGGGCGCGAGCAAGTTCCTCTTCGTCGACCTGGCAATCGAGAAGCTCTCGGCCAAGAACCGTTTCCTCGAGTACTCTATCCACGGCCCGCCGGTGGTGAGGATGGACAAGGACGGAATAATCTCCGACGATACGCTGCCGGCGGAGGAGACCGCTAAGAAGCTGGAGGTGCGGCTGGAATCTCTGAAAACGACGTTCCGACTCTTCCAGTCCGAGGTGGAGAAGGAGCTCGCCCGGGGCAACGACCTGGAGGCGCTGGCGTTCTACAACGGCATGACACTGCGGCCGCTCGTTGAGGCGCTCCGAATCAAGCACTGCCCGCAGAGGGCGCAGTTCCACACGCGGTACGTCTATTACGACCTCCCGCCGGCGGTCTGGAAGAAGCTGGAGAGGCTGATGTTCGTGGGCGCCGCCAAGGACCTGGGCAAGCTGCGTGCCGAGGCGGAGAGGTGGTTCTGGGAGACTGTCGGCTCCATCGACCTGCACGACGTGAGGAAAAAG
>DAIRED010000184.1:0-4418 GCA_036795795.1 Thermoplasmatota archaeon
GGGACGTCCGGAGTTTCACGCCGCGTTGCGGATGGTCAGGTGGTAGCCAAAAGCAGATAGGTCCCTGTTCGAGGTCGGCACCCGCCGCAAGAGCCTCGCATGGCGCCGCAGAGTGGCCAGCCAACGGCATCTGACCGGCCCCGGGTGGGAGGGAGATGCGCCCGAATACGAATGGGCGAACGGAATTTTCGAGGCAGTCGGGACGAAAACAAAGAAGCTCCTGGACCACTACGAGCGATACGGTGAGGACTGGCTCCTGGTCTACGACAATCTGCACCTCCCCGGCGTTGACCTCGACCAAGCGGGTGGGCTGCTTCGCAGTTACCTCGCGCGATGCTGGGACGGCGGCGCCTTCAATGTGGTGGCAATCGAAAGCCAGGGGGAAATCGTTTTGGTTGACGGAGAGTCGATTCGCCGATTTCCGGTGCGCGATTTTTGGCGGGGCACGGCAGCATCTGGCCAGCCGGAATGAACCAGCCGGCAAAGGCACCACCTGCTGCCGACACCGGCACTTGCGCGAACGCCCCGACGAGAGGGATGCTATCTTGCTGCAATGACCGGTGAAGGAGGCGGGCACATTGGAGTTGGTTGGCGGTTGAGGCTTCTAGGGGCGAACGGTGGGGGTTCGAGTCCCCTGACGCATGCCGGAATCATGTCAGCCTGTAGTCTCATTGGGAGTACTGTTCTGAGGTTTTTCCTTGCCTGGAAGCTCGGAAACGAGCCCGTGAGAAAGGAGGCAAACATGACGAAGGTAACGACACAGCGTTTCTTGCTTGTTGGGCTGGCGGCTGCGATTTCTGTTGTAGCTGACATGACTGCCGGCTGCGGAGCTGGTCTCCTAGTAGCCTGAACCGCCAACCCGCCTTGCCGTCGGTCCCACGTTCCAGAGCGGGGCCATTACCGACGAAGTGCCGCACACGGGCCTGCGTGTTCCTTGGGGGCATTGAGAGTGTCAGATAGGTCAAAAATCGAGTGGACCGAGGCGACCTGGAACCCCGTGCGGGGCTGTTCGAAGGTCAGCCCCGGGTGCAAGAACTGCTACGCCGAGCGCTTCGCGGAGAGATGGCGCGGCATCGCCGGGCACCCGTACGAATACGGCTTCGATTTGAGGCTGGTTCCCGAGATGCTGGAGCGCCCAATGCGCTGGCGGCGACCTCGATTCGTGTTCGTCAATAGCATGTCCGACCTCTTTCACGAGGAGGTGCCAACCGCATTCATCCATGAGGTGTTTGCTGTCATGGGTGCCGCAAGACACCACACCTTCCAAGTCCTTACCAAGCGAGCCGACCGCCTCGCCGAGCTGGCCCCGAGGCTACGTTGGACGCCCAACATCTGGCAGGGTGTCACTGTGGAATCGCAGGCGTACGCCGAGAGGGCAGACCTGCTTCGCGGCGTGCCCGCCCACGTCCGCTTCATGTCCGTCGAGCCCATGCTGGGGCCTGTCACCGTCAAGCTGCGAGGAATTCACTGGGTCATTGTGGGTGGCGAGAGCGGGCCGGGTGCGCGCCCAGTACGCCCCGAGTGGGTGCGCGGGCTCCGCGACCAGTGCGTCCGCGCGCATGTTCCGTTCTTCTTCAAGCAATGGGGAGGAACCAGAAAGCATCTTGCCGGCCGCGAACTAGATGGTCGGAATTGGAGTGAGAGGCCGAGTTGACGCCCTTGGGGAGGCTCTGATGGTGATAGCTGCTGACCGCCATTGCGTTGGCTGTAGTGGGGCGCAGCACGCAGACGACCTGTGCCACGTTGCAAACGACGTGGACGGATTGCCTGCGCGCTGTGTTGGCGCCTGGTCTCAGGACAAGCTGTTCTACATGCGCCGGTACGGGGACATTTTCGCCAGGGGGATGCAGAAGAAGTGGGCCAACCGCGTCTTCTTGGACCTCTTTGCCGGCCCTGGTCGGTGTCGGGTCAAGCCCACCGGCGAGTTCGTCGATGGCTCGCCCATGCTGGCGCTCGGACTTCCGTTCACGCATTTCCGATTCTGCGACCTTTCTGCAGATGCGACGGCAGCGCTGAGAGCGAGGGTGGCGGCGAGCGGCACGGCGAATTGCTCGTCCATAGTTCTTCATGGCGACGCGAACGACGCCGCGCACGAGATGCGCAAACATGTTCTATCTCTCGGTCCACACACGCTCGCTTTCGCCTTCATCGACCCGCCTGGCATCGAAATGCGTTTCCAGAGCATCCGTGCGATGACCGACGGGCTGCCTATTGACCTGCTCATCAACTTCCCGTTGGGCATGAATATCAAGCGGCAGTACAAACATAGGCTTGCGAGCACCAAAGCCGACGACGCTTTCGATGCGTACTTCGATGGCCCCGAATGGCGTGAAGCTTGCGATGCGGGGACCGGCGGTTCCACCATAGGCACCCGCCTCCTGGAGCTGTACGAGGCGAAGCTGAGGGGCATCGGCTATACGTACGTAGGTGACGAGCGGGTCATTCGCAACCGAGTCACCAACTCACCATATTACATGCTGATTTTCGCGAGCAAGCACCCGCGTGGCGAGGAGTTCTGGTCCAAGGTTACGAGGGAGGAGCCGAGTGGTCAGCGGGCACTGCCATTTCTCTTCTGATTCGGCTGTCGGTGCAGCCGATGCTCCTTCTACTCGAGGCGGAATCCATATGGGCACGCGGCAAGGCACCTGCACATACTGTCGAGGTTCAGGCCTAATCACAAAGGACCACGTCATACCCCATGGCCTCTTCCCCGGCATTCCGCACAATCAGCCTCTGCCCAAGGTGCCGGCATGCCCGAAGTGCCAGGAGCGCTACTCGAAGGATGAAGGCTATTTCCGCGCGGCGGTTATTGCGGAGTCGAGTGGCAGGAACATCGGCGGCACGTCCCACGTCTACCAGACCACCCTGAGCGGGCTGCGCAAGGACGCCCGGCTAGCGCGCGAAGTCGCCAGCCGAGTCCAAAGCGTGTTCGGGCTCGCGAACTCCGGGCTGTGGGTTCCAAGGCGCACACTGTCGCCTGACCAGGACCGGCTTGCTGTCGTATTCTGGAAGCTCTGCGTCGGCCTCTACGTCCATCGCACGAGGACACTGCCGCCACTCGACATGCGGATATCCCACATCGCCAAATACACCGAAGCCGTGGACCCCAAGTCTCTACCAGGACAGACATTTTTCGCATTTGCGGCATTGAACAAGTGGTCTGTTCAGGACGTCGCCTATGGGGGACAGAAATGGGCGGAATGGACCCTTGCTGAGATTGCTGGCCACCCGGGACAGGGCATTTGGTTCTTCCGCTTTCATGAGGGAGCGAGCTGGCTCGTCTTTGCCTCGACGCCGGCCGCCGTGATGGACGGGCTGTAGCGGGCCTCGACTTGCGTCGCCCTGTACGACGGCGGAAAACTGCAACACGAGGCCAACGCATGCTCATCGTCGATATCCGCCACTGGCTTGATGACGAGGGCGATATCCCCCAGAAGCCCACCCGTTTGCGCCGCAACGCCCTGCGGATAGCGCAGCTCATCGAGTACGGCGGTCCACTCAAAGAGGGCAAGATGCGAGAAACGCTGGTGCCGTGCGGCAAGCGCCCCAATCGCGAGCCCTGCCCGGGCTTCTTGTGGGTGGCCAAGCAGCCGGACCAGAGTATCTACGCCTGCTGTATGGCGTGCCGCCAAGACGAGGTGCTCATCTCCGGATGGGAGGACACCATTTGGGCCGAGGGCATGATGAAGCCCGTGCCGGTGCACCCCGATGACGACGCGGACGGGGTGTCGCCGACGCGGCATTGAGGTTGAGTGATGCTGATGCGCTCGGTTTCCGCCGACGAACGACCGGACATTGATAGTGAGCGTGACAATGGATGCCATCGACGAGACCCGAGAACTGGCGGACAGGCTGACCTCGATGGAGCAAAACTTGCCGCCGTGGACGCGGACCCTCCTCGACGTGCTGACAGCTCGAGAGCGCGAAGCCTTCGTGCTCAGTCAGAGCGGCAAGACGCACGAGGAGATTGGCAGGCTGCTGGCGGTCTCGGGCAATCGAGCTGGCCAACTTGGACGGACTGCCGCTGAGAAGATGACCGAGGCGGCGCGCCGCAGCGTCGACCTCGTGCAGCGCATCCCCGCCATGGAGCCGCACGCACTGCCTTCGTGCCGAGCAGCGGGCGGCTGTGAGGTTCCACCTTCCATGGTCAGGGTGCTCGACCTGCCGGTCAGCACGTTGAACTTGGGGCTCCGAGCGGAAGCATGTCTGGAGGGCGCCGGCATCGTGTGCGTCGGGCAGCTCATCGCCAAGACCGACCTCGAGCTGCTACGCATCGCATACCTTGGCAGAAGGACGCTGAAGGACCTCAAGGCGGCTGTCGCTGCCCTCGGCTTGCACCTCGGGATGAACGTAGGCTCGTGGATGCCGCCACCGGTCATAGAGAGAAGCGGCCAGCCTCATGGAAGGGCCATAGAATG
>DAIRED010000185.1:0-4407 GCA_036795795.1 Thermoplasmatota archaeon
GCTTCGAGCGCCCCTGCCATATTGCCATCTTGAATACCTCGGGGTTCTCCCGATAATTCAATTTGTATAAATAGGTTGGGTTTGGCGGTTCTGTTGCGTTGAAGGGTGCTGTGTTGCATCTAAACGGAGTGTTGCGTCGCGGGTGCTAAAGCCTTGACGATACATTTAATTATGATAACTGCGTAGTGTCAAACAGAGGGATTAACATGGGGAAGAACGATATACACAGTGCGTTGTCTCAGGTGGAGGGAATGCTTGCCCAGCGGCAGCAAATTGATGCCAATATGTTTAGGGCTCTGCTGCCACATTCCGACCAGATTAAAGGAGTCAAAGATACTACTGTCGGGATTCTGCAATGCTGTGCAGACGCAATGCCCAATCGTCAAAATGAATTTACTGGCCTAATCCGTGAAGTGAACACAATGATTTTGCACCGCGATAATGCAGCAACAATATGGGCGGCCCTCGGTAGGGCAAATGGCATAGCCAAAGCGGAGTTCCGAAATGTCGAAGAAGAAATTCAAAATCTAAAAAATACAATTGAGGCACTCACGAAGGAAAACATAGAGATGAAGAAAAAACTGAGTGGAATTCAAAGCGTAAGATAAAATTACTCACGCGCCCCCGAACTGCTTTTGATTCGCTATCAGTCCAACCATGCGCTCCCAGCGGTTCTCTCCGAGGTTTAGGTCTATGTCGGCCTCGATTGCCGGGGTGTTGCGTCGCGGGTGCTAAGCTAAGTTATTATGCTGAGTCTGTTTGTAAGGTTCGGTGAAGTTGATGCCACACGAACACCATAAAAAGGACTACGTAGCATCGTCGGCCGGTCCAACAAACGAAAGAACCCCTCCACGGTGTCCCAAATGCGGAGGGATAATGGAAATGTGCTTGGCACCAGATTGCGTGGCATCCTCGGATGGACCACGTTCAGATATTCAGAAATACACCTGCCCACGTTGCGATTAGGATAAATGGCGGGCCCGCCGGGACCCTCGGCGAAAGCGCCACCGACATTTTCTCGCTGAGGGTGAGGCGGGACCGCTAGCTTAGAACTACATTACAGTAAAAGCGGGCCCGCCGGGAGTTCCGGAGCGTACCCGAAGGCAGACTCATTCGGACCCGGGTCGCAGGCTTCGAAGGCCTGCAGGATAATCCTGGCTACCCTACGGGCCCGCAAGTAGTGTAAGTCGAGTCCGTATTAATCCTTTGGTGCGCTCAGAGCCCGCTCTGCCAGCCCGTGGCCGGCTTCTTCCTGTCCGCGGACGCGGCCTCGGCGCCCTTGACGGCGTAGCTGATTCCGAGCTTGTACTCCGTGCGATCCTTTGCGTCCTCGGCCAGCTCCAGGTACCTCTCTGCCTCCGCGGTGTCCACGCCGGCGGCGCGCGCGTCGCTTATCTTCTTGGCCGAGCGCCTCATCGCGCTCAGGAGCGCCTCGTACTGAATCATGATGTCCCCGGCCGCCTCGCCGGCATCGCCGACGAGCCGCTGGGCGTCCTCGTGGCTACCGGCGTCGAATAGAAATTGCGCGGCCGTGAGCATCTCATCGGCCCGCCTCATGTCTGCTCCGTGGCGCTTGCCGCTGTCTATCTGGCCCTTGACGTAGGCGATGGCGTCCGCCACGCGCTCCCCCGCCGACTTCTCCGGGTCGCACGAGGGGCACCGGCCGCCGACAAGTACGCCCCCGCAGAGCCCGCATTGCCCCAACCCACCCTCCGGCTCAGAGTCGTTGCCCACGACAATCCCAGGTTAAAATGACCGGCCGAGAATAAAATGATTATGGTAGATATTTTTGTGAACCAGTTAAAAAGTTAGAAAACTGTTTTTACTTATCACAAAAAATCAAATCGAAGCGCATGGGCGGGCGCCGATTCTGGAGGCGCCATATACGCACAGGCCGAGGGGGAGACCGAAGGTGGGGTTCAATATCCAACAATTACCCACCGAGGGTAAGACTAAATCGTATGCCAGCATTTGTCAGCTAAGATTTAGTCTCCCCTCGGCGCGCATGTATGCAACAAAAAGATAAGCGCCGAGGGGGAGATTCGAACTCCCGTGGGGATAACCCCACCAGCTCTCGAGGCTGGCGCCTTAAACCGGGCTTAGCTACCTCGGCAATCAAGAGGTTTATGGCGCCAGCAACTGGCGCCTCCGAAGTGGCGAAGCCACGAGGCGCGGACGAGCGCTCGTCCAGCGTAAACCGGGCTTGGCCGCCGTAGTGCGTAGAAGCCGACCCCCTTTATCTATATTTTCGTCAGGTCCAACTCCATCGCGGCGACGGGGTTCTGGAGCCCGAAGGCCGTGACGACCTGGGGATGGAGCTCTCCGAAGGTTCCGAGCTGGATGCCGTTCGCGCTCACAGACGCGCAGCGGCCCTTGATGAACGACTGGGACTCCGCGCCGGCGATAATCGCATCGGGTACGCCAAGGTCGCGCACCAGGGCGAGGACTGCGGACTTCATCTCCGCGAAGCTCGCGAGCGGATGCGTGCTGGCGGCGGCGCAGCGGCGCGCGTTCGCGTGCGCCACGACGACGTCCCCGCACTCGAACAGACGCTGGGGGAGCTCGCGGTGCTTGTTCGCGCGCAGCGTGGCCATCAGGCCCGGGAGCAGCGAGAGCCGCAGGCAGGTGTTGTCCTCCGTCGCGGGGTTGAGTATCTTGGTGACCGGCCCTCGGGGCAGTTGCATCCTGTCGAACTGGTCCTCCTCACTCGAGAGCGTCAGGGTGCTGGCCTCGAGGTACCCCATCCCGACGAGCGAGTCGGCGGCGGCGTCGGAGACCGAGTCGATGGCGCGCGCCTTCGCGAATGTCGAGTCCTTGGGCAGCGTGAGCGGGATTTTCTCGTACCCGTATCCTATCCCGATGTCCTCGACGAGGTCTATCTGGTGTATGACGTCCGAGCGGTACGCCGGCACCTTGACGTGTATGGCGGTCCCGGCGGCCTTGGCGCCGTAGCGCATCCTCTCCAGCGCCCCGACTATCTCTGCATGCGGTAAATCGACGCCTAGCATCTTCTTGACGCAGCCCGCCTCGATGGACAGTTCAACAGGCGAAAGGTCCGGCAGATTGTGCGTCTTGTCCCTGTACTGGACCTCGACCGCTTCGAGCTTCCCGCCCCTGTCGGCGAGCGCTGCTGCGATGATGTTCAGCACGACGCAGTTGGTGCGGAAGTCCGTTCCGGTCACGTCGAGGAATATCTCCCCTGTGGCCTCGGTGACCTCGGTCACGGTCCCGTTGATTATCGGCGGAAATGAGAGGACCTGGCCCTCCGAGTCCTGGATGATGGGGTAGCGCTCCTTGCCGTCGAGTATCGGGGCGTAATCGACGCCCTTCTCGTGCTTCGCCAGAATCTCGCCGAGGTCCATCGCCTCTGTCTTGCCCAGCGGGACGAACTTGACCTCCTTGGGCTTGACTGCGCGATAAACGTACGGCGGTTTCAGCCTCGCGGCGTCGTGGACGCCTATCGCGACCTTGCGGCGCTTGCGCCCGACCGTGAGATGAAGCTTCTCCTGCATCTGCATCAGGGAGCGGATGAGCGCGTCGTCCACTTGGATGTCCCTCACCATCCCGCAGGCGATGAACGGGCGGACCGCCTCGACGCTCGGCTCGACGACGAGCTTGGCCCTCGCCGCGGCGACGGGATAGCTGGCCAGCCCAGTCTGGAACGACATGAAACCTTTCAACGCGCGGGCGACGCCCTCGACCGAGTACAGGTCAGGCCTGTTCGGGAAGAACTCGGCCAGAATCTGCTTCTCGTCGGCCGCCTCTATCTCGGCCCCCATCATGGGTATCTTCGATTTGAGCTCGTCCAGCGTGACGGCCTCGCCCAGGAGGCTCCGCAGCTCTTCCGTATCCAGCGTGATGACCGGCATTGCGATTCCGCGCCTTTCAGCGCGCCGCGCGATATAAGGGTTTCGCAGGACGAACGCTTGGGCTCAGAGTTGTCGCCCAACGACCCGACGCCGATGGAAATCTCCATCGGCGTAAAATGGCGCCCTTGGAAAGCTATATTAGGGCTCTTGCGAATTGGGAGGGGATGACGAAGCTGATACCGGCGAAGTGCCAGAGCTGCGGCGCGAACCTTGAATTCCCTGACACGATGGAGATGGGCCACTGCATGCACTGCGGGGCCAAGGTTATAATCGACAAGGAAGTCCACATCCACGGGCAGGTGGCGATCACCTGTCCCGATTGCGCGGGGAAGGGCTACCACCCGTGCGCGGCCGAGGAGCTCGTCGGCGAGGGCAAGGCCGACCATATGACGTTGAAAAAACGGCACGACTCCAAGGTTGTCATGCTCAACATGGCGCAAAGGTTCCATCGCGGCAAATTCTGGGCCCGGGCCATGGGGTGCGAGGGCTCGGGAACGTGCCATTCGGCCACGGTGGAGGTCTCGAATAAAAATTTTGA
>DAIRED010000186.1:0-4406 GCA_036795795.1 Thermoplasmatota archaeon
CGACGTCAAGCTGCTGGACGTCGACCCCGGCGCCGACACGAACCGCACCGTCGTGACCTTCGTCGGGACGCCCGAAGGCGTGAGGGAAGCCGCCTTCCGCGCTATCAAGAAGGCCGCCGAGCTCATCGACATGTCGAAGCACAAGGGCGCGCACGCCCGCATGGGCGCCACCGACGTGTGCCCGTTCATACCCGTCTCGGGCGTGACGATGGACGAATGCGTGCAGCTGGCTCGCGAGCTGGGCGAGCGCGTCGGAAGGGAGCTGGAGATACCCGTCTACCTATACGAGCACGCGGCCTCTAAGCCGGAGCGCAGGAACCTGGCCGAGGTCCGCGCCGGCGAGTACGAGGGGCTCTCCGAGAAGCTGGCCAAGCCCGAGTGGGCTCCGGATTACGGCCCCGCCAAGTTCAACCAGAAGTCCGGCACCACGATAATCGGCGCGCGCGACTTCCTCATCGCCTACAACGTCAATCTGAACACCAAGGACAAGAAGCTGGCCCACGAAATCGCGCTCGACATCCGCGAGGGCGGCCGCCCGGCAAAAGGCCCGGACGGCAAGGCGCTCAAGGACGCACAAGGCAATACCATCAAGACCCCTGGTAAGCTGAAGTGCGTGAAGGCCGTGGGCTGGTACATCGAGCAGTACGGCCAGGCGCAGATATCAATCAACCTCACCAATTGGAAGGTCACGCCGCCGCACGCCGCGTTCGAGGCTGCGCGCGAGGGCGCTCAGAAGCTCGGGCTGCGTGTCACGGGGAGCGAGCTGGTCGGGCTCATCCCCCTCGAACCACTGCTCGACGCCGGAAGGTTCTACCTAGCTAAACAGGGCAAGTCGACCGGCGTCCCGGACTCGGAGCTCATCGCGTCCGCGGTGCTGTCCCTGGGACTGGACCAGCTCTCGGAATTCGACCCGCAGAAGAAGGTCATCGAATACCAGTTCGCCCCGAACGCGCCGTTGATGTCCATGACGGCGAAGCGGTTCGTCGATGAAGTGTCGTCCGACTCCCCGGCTCCGGGCGGCGGCAGCGTGGCCGCACTTTCAGGCGCACTGGGCGCCGCGCTGGCATCGATGGTCGCCAACCTCACGGTGGGCAAGAAGGGCTACGAGGCGGCGTTCGCCCGGATGGACGCGCTGGCCCGCGACGGGCAGTCCGTCAAGGACGCGCTCTGCAAGGCCGTCGACGACGACACCAGCGCCTTCAACTCGCTCATGGAGGCGATGCGCCTGCCGAAGAAGACGCCCGAGCAGCAGGCTGCGCGGGACGCGGCGATGCAGGACGGCTACAAGAAGGCCATCGAGGTTCCGCTGCACACGGCGAAGCTCTGCCTCAAGGCGCTGGAGCTGGCCAAGGAGGTCGCCGAGAAGGGGAACAGGAACTCCGCGTCCGACGCCGGAGTCGCCGCCCTGGAGGCATGGACGGGCGTCGAGGGGGCCCTCATGAACGTCCTCATCAACCTCAAGGAGGTCAAGGACCAGCAGTACAAATCGAAGATGGTCGAGACGGTCCACAAGATGAAGAAGGAGGCTGCCGTCCTGAGGGACTCGGTCATGGCGACGATGGACGCGGCCCTGTCGGGGTGAGAGATGCGCCGCATAATTTCGCCGAGGTCGACGACGGGCGCGCCTTTTACGGGGCGCAGGGGTGAGCAAATGCTCAGCGACATAGAGATTGCGAGGAGCAAGAAGCCCGAGTGCATGGACACGGTAGCCGAGAGGCTCGGCCTAGACCCCGGGCTGCTCCTGCCGTTCGGTTGCGACAAGGCCAAGGTGGCCGTCGACCAGATAGACATCTCGAAAAAGAAGGGGAAGATAATCCTCGTCACCGCCATGAGCCCCACCCCCGCGGGGGAGGGGAAGACGACGATGGCCATCGGCCTGGCGATGGCGATGTGCAAGCTGGGCAAGAACGCGGTCGTCGGCCTGAGGGAGCCGTCCCTCGGCCCAGTCTTCGGCATGAAGGGCGGCGCGGCCGGCGGCGGCTACTCGCAGGTGCTGCCGATGGAGGACATCAACCTGCACTTCACCGGCGACCTGCACGCCATAACGTCGGCCCACAACCTGCTCTCGGCCCTCATAAACAACAGCATGCACTTCGGCAACGCGCTGAGCCTTGACTCCCGCAGGATAGAGTGGCCCAGGGTCGTCGACATGAACGACCGCTCGCTCCGCCGCATCGTCGTTGGCTTGGGCGGGAAGGATGGGGGGATGGTGGACGAGAGCCAGTTCGACATCACGGCAGCGTCCGAGGTCATGGCCATACTCTGCCTCTGCAAGAACCCCGGCGATCTCAGGGAGATGCTAGGCAACGCCATGATAGGCTTCACCACCGAGGAAAAGCCCGTCTTCTGCCGCGACCTGAAGGCGGCTGGCGCGCAGGCCGTCCTGCTCAAGGACGCCATCAAGCCGAACCTCGTCCAGACCATCGAGGGGACGCCGGCGATAATACACGGCGGGCCGTTCGCCAACATCGCGCACGGGACGTCTTCTCTCATCGGCGCCAGATTCGGGCTGCACTTCGCCGATTACTACGTGACAGAGGCGGGTTTTGGTTCGGACCTCGGCGGGGAGAAGTTCTTCGACATCTTCTGCCGCAAGGCCGACCTCCCCGTCGCGGCGGTCGTCATAGTCGCCACCGTGAAGGCCCTCAAGTACCACGGCGGCGTCGGCAAGAAGGACCTTGGGACGGAGAATTTGAAGGCGCTGGAATCTGGATTCGTGAACCTGAGGCGACACATCGAGAACATACAGTCGTTCGGCTGGAAGCCCGTGGTGGCCCTGAACGTCCACCAGAAGGACACGCCGAAGGAGATCAAGCTCGTGAAGGAGCTGTGCAAGTCGTTCGACGCCGAGTGCGTCGCCACGGAGGTCCACGCCAAGGGCTCCGAGGGCTCCCTCGATTTGGCAAAGGCCGTTTTGTCCTCGGCGAAAGAGCGCGAGCCGAAGTTCGCCTATCCGCTGGACGCGGGGCTCGCGGAAAAGATGGACATGCTGGCGGCGAAGATATACCGCGCGGGCAGGGTCGTCTACTCGCCGGAGGCGAAGAAGGACATGGAGACATGGGAGGAGCTCGGTTACGGTAAGCTGCCGCTGTGCGTGGCCAAGACCCAGTACTCGTTCTCAGACAACCCGCGGCTGCTGGGCGCACCCGAGGGCTTCGAGGTCCACGTGAGCGAGGTCAAGATATCCACAGGCGCAGGTTTCGTCATCCCAATCGCGGGGGAGATAACGAGGATGCCAGGGCTGCCGAGGCGCCCTGCCGCCGAGCTCATCGACTTCGACGAGAAGGGAGACATCATAGGCTTGTCGTAGACGGGGTGGCGAGCGGCATACCCTTGGACTGCCCGGTCGTCGAGTCCGCGGAACCGATGAGATAAGGTAATTATCCACCCCGTCAATTCCTTCCCCATGGAAACAAAGCACATGCACCTTGAAAAAGGGATAGTGGTCGGGATAGTCGTCGAGATGCAGAAGTTCCCGCTGGTCATCGTCAAGGCTGGAAAGGGATATGCCATGTGCGGGTACCTGAACATGGCCGCCGCCAACAAGATGGGCGACGTCGCCGCCAAGGTGAGCGGCGTCAGCACGCCGGAGGACGTGCTCGCCGCCAAGGTGGTCGAGGTCTCCGACAAGGCCAAGGAGCTCGGCGCGAGAGAGGGGATGACGGGCCGCGAGTACCTGAACCTGCTCATCGGATGAGGATAATACGGCGCTGACTGTCATGGATATGACGCGGCGCCAATCCTAGCTGTTTCCGTTACCTTCCGGCGGCGAGATGTTCGCGTCCTCGAGCCGCGAGTGAATCTTGACGGACATGTTGTCCCCGATGACCGAGCGGAAGATGCGCACGTCCTCCTCGATGGTGCACCCGATGGAGACGACGCTGTTGTCCAGCTCGCTCTGCCAGGAGATGTGGCTGCGGTCGAGGACGATGCTGTCCCTGACGACCGTGCCCTTGTCGACGAAGACCTTGTCGTAGATGCATGAGCGCTCGATGACGCATCCCCGGGACAGGAATGCTCCGTCACCTATGTAAGACGGCCCCACGATGCGCACACCCTTCTCGATGACGACGTCCTTGCCCAGGATAATCGGCCCGCTGGTCTTGACGCCCGGTATCGAGACGGGCTTGCCAACGCGCTCGATTACGTCTAAGCTGGCCCGCAGCAGGTCGTGCGGGCGGCCGATGTCGCGCCAGATGCCCTTGATGACCTTGCCGTAAATCGGGAGGTCCTTCTCCATCAGGACCGGGAAGACGTTCTTGGCGAAATCGAACATCGTGTCGGCCGGGATGTGCTCCAGCACCTGGGGCTCGAGGATGTAGATGCCGGCGTTGATGAGGTTGGAGAACGCCTCCTCCTTCTTCGGCTTCTCCATGAACCTGTTGATGCGCCCGTTCCCGTCCATG
>DAIRED010000187.1:0-4404 GCA_036795795.1 Thermoplasmatota archaeon
TAAACTCGGGCGGCAGCCTCCCCCCGACGGTCGCTACGCCGATGATGAGGCACGACGGTTTTGTGGATTCGATGGCATTAGCCACACCAGAAAAAATCGGAATCCCGTTCGGCCTCCCGTCGAGGACCTCGCCCGCGTCCTCCCCGGCCTTCGAGCTGTCCAGCACGCCGACGATGCGGTACTTGTACGAACGCCGGACGAGCCCAGCGGCGGTCTTGCCGGTTGTCGTCCCGAACTTGCCCTCGCAGAGCACGAGCGCGTCAAGCATCGGCACGAAAATGCCGAGGTTGGATATGAAGCTTGATGAATATATACTTACATAAAATATATAAAGCGCCTCCCCCTAGTCCGCGACGATGCATCCAAGCGAGGAAATCAGGGGGGCGGACGACTGGAAGCTCAGGGGCAAGAAGGTCGTCATAGGCATCACCGGCAGCATAGCGGCAGTCGAGTGCGTGAAGCTCATACGCGCGCTGGTCAGGCGCGGCGCGGATGTCCACCCCGTGATGTCCGAGGCGGCGGCGCGCATCGTCCATCCCGATGCGATACATTTTGCTGGCGGCCGAAGGCCGATAACCGCGCTGGATGGAGAGACCCAGCACGTTGCGCTGTGCGGCGAGGTGCCGGACCGCGCGGACCTCCTCCTCATCGCCCCCGCGACCGCGAACACGATAGGAAAAATCGCCTGGGGGATAGACGACACGCCCGTCACGACGTTCGCGACGACCGCGATAGGCACCGGCATTCCAGTCATCATCGTCCCGGCGATGCACGGGAGCATGTACAAGCACCCGCTCGTCCTCGAGAACGTCGACACCCTGAAATCCATCGGCGTGCGCTTCGTCGGGCCAGTGATGCGCGGGACCAAGGCGCGGATGGCCGGAAACGACGAAATCGTCGCGGCCGTAGTCAGGGCACTCTCGGGCGAGCCGCTGAAGGACAAGCGAATCGTCATCGTTTCCGGCGGCTTCTCCGCCCCCTGGGACGACGTGCGCTCCATCACCAGCAATGCCTCGGGCGAGACGGGCCGCGCGCTCGCGGCTGAGGCGTACGAGCGCGGCGCGGACGTTCTTTTAATTCAGGCGGGCTCGGACGAGGCTCCTCCCCAGGTCTGCGCGCTGCGGGCCGACACGGTCGACGAGCTTCTCGTCGCCCTCAAGGGCCTGGACGCGGATGCGATAATCGTCCCGGCCGCGATTCCCGACTACGCGCCGGAGCGCGTGAAGGGCAAGGTACCGTCGGACCGCGTGAAGATGGCGCTGTCCCTCAAGAAGATTCCCAAGGTGCTCGGGACCATCAGGAAGCATCACGGCGGCGTGCTCGTCGGTTTCAAGGCCGAATCCGGCGTCTCCGAGGCCGATCTCGTGAAGCGCGCCAGGGCCAGGATGAAGGAGCACAAGCTGGACTTCATCGTCGCCAACGACGTGCGCAAGGTCAAGCCGGGCAAGGCCGACGCCGTAATTGTCGGGAAGAAGCCGCGCGCCGTCAAGGGCTCGCGCAGGGACCTGGCATCGGCCGTAATCGACGAGGTGGGTAAGCTCCTTGCCTAATGTTCTCGGCTCAAAGGCTGAAGGTGCCAGGAGGCGCGCATGAACTACGCTAAAGCCTTCTGCCCCGGCCACATCACTGGCTTCTTCGAAATCTGCGACTCCGACCCGGACCCGCTGAAGCGAGGCTCGAGGGGCGCTGGATTCTCGACGACCCTCGGGGCCGTCTCCTCCGCGGCGGTCGAGCCGCGCGAGCGCCAGAAAATCACCGTCGTCGTCCACGGCCTGGACGATTACGCCGGCGGGGACGTCTCCATCTCCGCGATAAGGCATCTCATCGGCGACGCCAGGCTCAAGGTCGAGGTCGAGACGGACCTCCAGCTCCCTGTGAGACAGGGCTTCGGGATGTCGGGCGCGGGGGCGCTATCGGCTGCGCTGGCTGCGGCCGCAGCCTCGCCCGCGGAGTTCGGCTTCACGCGCGACGACGCCGTGAGGGCGGCGCACGTCGCCGAGGTGGAATCCAGGACCGGCCTGGGGGATGTGGCCGGCCAGTCCGTCGGCGGCTTCGAGTGCCGGCTGGAGCCCGGCCTCCCGCCGCACGGCAAAATCGTCGCCGAGCCGCTGGACTCCCCCGTCGTCGTTTGCGTCCTCGGCGGAGCCCTCGAGACAAAAACGGTCCTCTCCGACCCGCTCCAGAGAGAGCGCATCAGCGCCGCCGGGAGGAAGGCGATTGCGGGCTTCGCGTCGTCGGCGAACATCAAGCGTTTCTGCGACGTCTCATGGTCCTTCGCCAGGGACGCGCGCCTCGACACGCCCGAGATTGCGAAGGCCATGGGCGAGATTCACGGCTCCGGATGCGGCTCGATGGCGATGCTGGGGCACTCTGTCTTCGCCTTCGGCGACGTCGAGATGCTCGAAAAGACTCTCGCAAAATACGGAAGGACCTTCAGGTGCCGCGTGGCACCCGAAGGCGCGCGCATTCTATAACTGCCCATATTATTTTTTCTTGCGCAGCAATTGTATTGAATTGATTGCATTCTCGAAGTTTTCACGTCCGTGCACCAAATTGTACCTGTCAAGTATAGCAATAGATTTTTTTAGATACTCTAACGCCTCATCCAACTCGCCTTTATCATAATACATGATTCCGAGGTTACCCAGCTGCTCTGCTTCCCCTTCTTTATGTCTATTCTTTTTATGTATATTAAGGGCGTCATTATAACATTTCAACGCCTTTTCGAACTCCCTTTTTTTCGAATATATGATGCCAAGATTACCCAATTGATTAGCTACACCTTCATTGTATCCATTCTCGCGATTAATTTTAAGAGCCTCATTATGATATTTTAAAGCCTTATCTAAGTCGCCTTTTTCTGAATATATGAGACCTATATTGCCCAGTAGATTAGCTACACCTTGTCTATTTCCTAGCTGTTTGTGAATGACGAGAGATTCCTTGTGGAATTTCAAGGCATTATCTAGGTTATTTTTTAGTAAATATATTATTCCAAGGTTACCTAATTGATTTGCCTCATCTTCTTTATAACCAATTTCTCTATTAATTTCGAGTGCTTCTTGGATGTATTTCAAGGCATCATCCAGTTCATTTCTTTTTGAACAAATGAGACCCAAATTACCCAAACTTTTTGCTAAACCTTCTTTATACCCAATCTCTCGGCAAATCTTTAACGATTCATTATCATATTCCGACGAGAAATCAAGTTCGCCCTTTCTTAAATAAATCAGGCTAATATTACTCAATTGCCTCGACATCCCCTCTCTATATCCAATCTCCCGGTCAATTTTTAGAGATTCATTATGGAATTTTAACGCTTTATCCAATTCGCCTTTACTTGCATAAATTAGGCCTATATTCCCTAAATGATTTGCTTCACCTTGTTTATACCCTAACTCTCGATGAATTTTTAGAGCTTCATTATGATATTCTAATGCTTTGTCCAATTCGCCTTTGCTCGAATATACGAGGCCGAGGCTTCCCAAATTGCTAGCTTCGCCTTGTTTGTACCCCAACTCTCGATGAATTTTTAGAGATTCATTGTTGTAATCTAATGCTCTGCTCGATTCACCTTTATCAAAATAAATCAATCCCAAATTTCCTAAATTGGATGCCTCGCCGCCTTTATACCCGTTCTGTCTATCAATCCTAAGAGCTTCGTTGTGGTATTCTAGAGCTTTATCCAGTTCGCCTCTTCGTGATAATATTATTCCGAGATTACACAATTGGCTTGATACCCCTTGCCAATTTCCATCCTCTCTATATATCTGCATGGATTCTTTGTTAAAAAATATTGCTTTACTAGATTCCCCAATATCCAAGTATATAAGGCCAATTGCTCCTAACACTGATGCCTTCCCTTCTCGCGCTTCCTTTTTCTCCACTTTTTTTATTAATTCAAGAATTGTATTGTAGTTGTCTAAGGCTATATTATATCGACCAAGTAAATGATAGGCGATGCCCTGATTTAATAGGATGGCTATTCTTGCAGTCGGAGAAACCGTGCATGCCTTTAACATGGCCTCGTATTCGTTTATTGCAGCAACGTAGCTCTCCCGCTCCATATGTATTATCGCCCGGACCATACGTTTTTTTAGCTCCTCATCGTCAGATTTGGGGATGCCGTCGAGCCAATACTGGGCAGAACCTTGGCCAGCAACTCTCATCATCTGGACGAGATATAGATATCCATCAGTCGCGATTGAGTTTAGGGCTTCGACATCATCTAATTTCGAGTCTGGCGGGAATGATACGGAAGCAGACCCCTGATTCCGCCACATCGGTTTTCTTACGGATAGTTCTTCCTTGATGAACTTCTGGGCGAATCGCCAGTAAAATGTATCCGTCGCTTTATCCCAATACAAAATAAGCACAGGAAATCGACATCCCTCATAATATTTC
>DAIRED010000188.1:0-4401 GCA_036795795.1 Thermoplasmatota archaeon
GGCGATTGCCGTGAAGTTGAACGGCGTCACCGCGAAGACGAAGCCCTCCAGCGGCCGGTACTCGACGCGGTTCAGTGTGCCTGGCGATGCCTCCGGCTGTTCGCCGTAAATCTTCTGCATGTAGTAGGCGTTGAACCTCAGGAAATCTATTGTCTCGCAGGCAGCGTCTATCTCGGCCTGGAAGGCGTTCTTTCCCTGGCCCAGCATGGTGGCCGCGTTGAGGGCGTACCTGTACTTACCGGAGATGAGCTCGGCGGCCCTGAGGGCCACAGACGCGCGCTCCTCCCACGGCAGGGCCTCCCAGACGGTCTTGGCAGCCATCGCGCTGTCGACCGCATCGGCGACCAGCTCGGGCGTGACCTTGTGGTACTCGGCCAGCACGTGCCTGTGGTCGTGCGGCATGACCACGGTGCCCTTGTCGCCGGTCGGCCTCTTCTTGCCGGCTATGATGGGAGTTATCTCTGCCCGGCCCTTGGCCATCTGCTCCATCGCCCGGCGGAGCATCTTCCTCTCCACGCTGCCTGGTGCGTACTGTTGGACAGGCTCGTTCCTCGGCTTCGGGATGTTCATTATCGATTCGTGCATGGCGGCACCGTAATTCCACGTGAAGGATAGCGCTCGATATAACCCTTGTGTTTTGCCTAGCCATCCCCTTATAAATTTATGCCCAGCCTGTCAAGCGTCTCGGCCGTCGGACGGCCTTCGGAGTCCCAGCCGCGAGCCTCGAACACCTCGGAGACGTGCCTCTCGAACTGGTCGAGCGGAACCTTCTTTCCTTTCATCAGGCCCGACACCGATTCCTCGTTCACGAACCTCCCGGGAACGGCCAGGTCGTCGGCGTGCGTCCGACCAGTGCGCAGGTTGTACAGACGGGCGAGTGCCGAAATCCTCTGACCCAGTTCCTGAAGCGATTCCTTCGTGGTCGCCATCCCAGTCGCCGCCTCCATGAACGGAGCCAGCTCTGAAAAGCCGTAGGGGAGGAAGTCGCAGACGATGAGGGAATTGCGGGAGCAGACCTCGTCCTGGCCGTCCGCGATGTATTTGGCCAGGGCGTCGAGCTTCAGCTTCCCCGCCATCTCGTCGCTGCAGCTCCAGAATCGGGTGTGGCTGGCAAAGTCTGCGGTCGCCAGCGAGAGAAGCATTGAGTAGGACCCGAGCGGGTTAACCCCCGACAGCTCCATTCCGCCAATCTGGATTGCGAAGTAATCGCTCCCCTTGCCGATTTTGGCGGAGGCGCGGCGCGTCCCTTCGGCGAGCACGTCGCCGATTCCCTTGCGGGCGGATATTTTTTTAATCAAATCGTACACCGATTCGGCGGAACCCCACTTAATCGAAGCGTTGTCCTCCGCGTCGAGCAAGCCCTTCTCCGCGGCCTCCATCGCGAACGAGATGGTCACTCCCGCGGAGATTGTGTCGAGGCCGAGGTCGTTGCAGAGCCAGTTGGCTTCCGCAATCGCTTTCGGGTCGTTGATGAGACAGCCTGAGCCCAGGTAGGCCGCCGTCTCGTACTCGGGGCCTTCAATCATCTTTCCGTCCCACTTCGCGCGCTTCGAGCACTGTATCCTGCAGCCGAAGCAGCCACAGTGCTCCCAGCCGAGCGCCTTGGCCGTTGCCTCGGCGGTAATCTTCTCGTACTCGTCCCACTGGCCGTGCTTGAAGTTCTTAGTTGGGAGGAATCCGCCAATCTCCTGGTCCATCCTCACCCACATCATCGTTCCGAGCTCGTACCGCCTCTTCTTCGAGGGGTGCTCGACGATGTTCTTGGCCATCTGGCTCGATAGCTCCTTGAACCTCGCAGGGTCGTGGTAAGTTATGGGGTCGTTCCCCTCGACGACGACTGCCTTGAGCTTCTTCGAGCCCATCACGGCGCCGGCGCCGCCCCGCCCATAGTTGCGCGAGTAATCGGCGGTTATGCAGGCGAACCTCACCAGATTTTCACCGGCTGGTCCAATGGTGGCGGTCTTTGCCCCCTTGTGCTTTTCCTTGAGGGAGTTCTCCGAGTCGATGCACCCCTTGCCCCAAAGGCCGGCTGCGTCCTCGATGGTCGCGCCCGACTTGGTCAGGTGGATGTAGACCGGCTTGCTGGAAGCTCCTTTGACAATCATGTAGTCGTGGCCGGTCCTCTTGAACCAGGCGCCGAAAAGCCCGCCGGCGTGCGAGTCGAGCGCGCCCCCAGTCAACGGCGAGCGTGTGACGAGGCACGAGCGGGCCGATGTCTGAACACCGGAGCCGGTCAACGGCCCGGTCAGGAAGATGAGGGGATTGCCCGAGTCCAGCGGGTCGTCGGACCGGTCCAACTCCCACAGCAGCGAGAGGCCGAGCCCCTTGCCCCCGACCCAATTCTTCAAACGAGCTGGGTCGAGCGTGCCAACTTCCGAGGTCCCCCTGGTCAAATCGACCTCGACGAACCTCCCCATGTAGCCGCCAGTCATCGAAACCCTCACTTGGCTGTCTTCTTGGCCAGGCAAGCCCGGTGTATGTTCAGCGCGTCAATCAGCACGGCGAAACCCGTCTCCATCTGGCCTGCGCCAGGTCCTTGTATGGTAATGGGACCGGAGAGGTCGGTTGTGAACGTCAGGGCGTTCATCGCGCCGCTCACTCCCGCGAGCGGGTCGCTGAGCGGGAGCTGGACTGGCATAACCTGGGCGATGACCTTTCCACCCTCCTTCTTGGCGCTCGCGACGAGCTTGTAGCGCCTCCCATCCTTCTTGGCCTTTGCGATGTCCTCGAGCGTGATTTTCGAGATGCCCTCCCTCTTGACCTGGTCGGTCTTGAGGTTGGCGCCCAGCACGGTGTTGGAGAGTACCAGTATCTTTGCGAGCGCGTCGAAGCCCTCGACGTCCGCCGTCGGGTCCGCCTCGGCGTAGCCGAGCTTCTGGGCGAGACCGAGCGCGTCCTTGTACGCCATCCCCTCGTCCTCCATCTTCGTGAGGATGAAGTTCGTGGTGCCGTTCAGGATGCCCTTCATCTCCTTCACGTCGTTTCCGGCCAGGCAGAACTGCAGAAGGTCGAAGACCGGCGTTCCGCTCATCACGATGCCCTCGTGCCTCCACGTGACGCCGTGCTTCCTGGCCTCGGCCTCGAGCTCGTCGTGGAAGAGCGTCGCGGGGCCCTTGTTGGTGGTGACGACGTGCGAGCCAGCCTTAAAAGCCTCTCGGATGTGCGTCGTCGCAGGCTCGGCCGTCTTGATGTCGGTCCATGCGACCTCGACGACGATGTCCGCCTTCGCCCGGCGTATCGTCTCGACCGAGTCCAGGCCGTTGACCGCCTTGGGGTCGAACTGACCAATCGGCTTCCCCGCCTCGACGTGGGTCACGAACGCCTTGAGGTCGATGCCTCCATCGGCTAGGACGGCGCCCTTCATCTTGTCGGAAACCGCCACGACCTTCGCGTCGAAGCCGTAACTGGACCTGAGGTGCTCCCCCTTGTCCCTGAGTATCTTCAAGAATCCTATTCCGACCGTTCCGCACCCGACGAGTGCTATCCTGTAAGTCATCCGATGACCTCCGGGCCTTGAATCGGCCCATTGAATATATCATTTGCGCATTCGTTCAGTTACCGAATGCAGAAAAGGTGACTAGATGCATCACAGATGACTCAAATCCCAGAGGGGAGATTCCGCGCTCATACTCATATAGCATGCCTCGCCCGAGTGAATCGATGTGTGGCACCCTCACCTCGAAGCTAGGCACGCGGTTCTTGCTTCATACCCATATAGCGTGCCTCGCACGCATATCGTGCTCGCTCTGCTTCAGCTTCTCCATCAGCACAGGCACGAGCCCGTCCAGGAATATCATCGCGCCATCCTCGAATATCGTGCCCAGCGGGGCTTTCTTCGCGCGCTCGTGGTCCGTCGGCTCGCTTATCACGACGACGACGTTTCCCGCGTGGGACAGCTTCGAGTTCTCCTTTCCGGTTATGACGATGACCTTGGCGTTCAGGCGGCGCACGATGTTGGCGGTCTGGACCGCGGACATCGTTTCGCCCGTGTTAGAAATGGCGATGAGGAGGTCGTTCTGCTTCACGATGGGCGTGGTCGTGTCGCCGACGAAATGGACGTTCAGTCCCATCTGCACGAGTCGCACTGCGAACGCCTGGCCAACGAGACCGGAGCGCCCGACGCCGTACACGAAAATCCTCTTCGAATCCGTTATCAGCTCGACGCAGGAATCGGCCGCGTCCTTGGGAATGCGCTCGAGCGCCTCGCCGACCTCCCTCAGGATGTAACCGTTTGCCAGTGGCATCGCTCGGCTACCTCTTATTCTTGGCCGGCTTCTTCGCCGCGGGCTTGGTGGCGGGCTTCTTCGCTACGGGTTTAACAGATGGCTTCGGTGATGATTTTGCCTTGACCGCTGGCTTCTTCGCCAGGGGCTTGGTGGCGGGCTTCTTCGCTACGGGTTT
>DAIRED010000189.1:0-4361 GCA_036795795.1 Thermoplasmatota archaeon
TGAAATCCCAAATAGCGTGACTTACGCCGATATCAAAATAAGCTTTTATTCATATAATAGCAATCCTCAAAGCCCATTTTCAATTACCTCTTATGAATGGCGGAATAACAACATGTATTATCCCGAAGGGATGGACCAAACATGGGCACTTGGAAGGGATTATGCGGATGGGATAAAGATACTCTTTTCCCAGGTTAGCCTCGCTGCTGGAGATCAGATTATAGTTTCCGACAAAGACGGAGTAGTAACAACATACACAGGCCCGATCTCACTGGGAAATCATTACGTCGAAGCTGCTAGAGATAAAGTTTGGATCAGAATGACCACGAACTATGATGGCAATCGTGCATGGGGATTCGATATTGCTGAACTTCAATATCTAGATTACAAATGGACTAATTGGATGAGCTGGACGAACTCAATAACCTCTTGGGATTTAACCAATTCTGCATATGGTGGTACAGCATCCGACGGAACCAAGACCGTGAGACTCCAGGCTAGGGATTCCGATGGCAATATCAGGATGACAGGAGATAGCATCATACTCGCTAGACCTGCAATCACTTCCACCACGCACCTAGTGTCTGGAATTTGGTCCACCAATAACAACCCCTCGTTCACCTTTTACATGGGTGGATTGGCATCACAGGTGAGCAGATATTATTACGTATTCGACCACAATCCGTCTACGGTTCCCAACCCTGCCACATCCAGTTCAACAATGAGTAGTACAATAACGTTCCCTAGCACTGCAGATGGAATATGGTACATGCATACTCTTGCGCAATGCCAGGATGGAAGTACATATAGTCTGGGTCATTATTGCGTCAAGATTGATACTCAATACCCTGGCCCAGCCCCAGTAATTTATTCTGCTACTGCTGGCATATACGACGTTGCACTATCTTGGACAAGCTCCAGCGACATCTCTCCGCTGACCTATCTTGTTTATAAAAACAATGCCCTATGCGGAATTACCAGTGGGACCTCTATTACAATAACGGATCTCAGTCCGGGTACAACATACTCCTTCTTTGTTAGAGCAAGGGACTCTGTGAACCATGATATTGATTCTACCTCGATAAGCAGAACCACATTTGCTGCGCCGCCATCTCCTACATGTTTCGTCGCGGGTACAACGATTTCAACTCCCGATGATGCCCTACCAATCGAGGAAATTACGGCAGAAATGAACATAATTTCCTATAACGAAGATACTGGTATCAAAGAAATAAAATCTGTTACTTCCACGTCGCAGCATGAGGTTTTTAGTTACATGCAGATAAACGATTTGGGAGTAACGCCCAACCATTATCTTTACACAAACAACGGACCAGTATCAGCAAACATGATTGAAGTGGGAAATCAACTACTTTGTATTGATGGTAGTTTAATTCCTGTTGTGTCGGTTGAGACCATAACATTGGCAGAGCCAGTTCTGGTCTACAACATAGAAGTTGCAGACAATCACAACTATTATGCGAACGGTATTCTGGTTCACAATAAGGTCTGGCCGCCATCGTGTCCGTATCTTTGGGCATGGAATGGGACCGATTATGTTTCAGACAACAGTTTACTGGCAAACTCTGAAAACCTGGGCATGCCTTCCGAAAGTGTCACTGATTATTATGTAACCCAGATACCATCGGTGCCAGAAGGCGAACAGTACATGTTTAAAATATTGGAAGGCGAGTTGTACGAAACTTCGTATCTGGACCAAATCAAGATGATGACTGTTGACCACGATGAGGAATTCAACGTAGGTGTAGCCCAGAATGGAGAAATATATACCTATGAAAACCTGATTCCACCATATGAATGTGTGGCAAAAGATGGCACAAACGTCACAGACCTTGTCGATGAAAATGATGAGTTATTCTTCGACGGACATGCTGGAGATACAATAACTATGGAATTTACATATGATGATACGAAGCCAGTCAAGTTGTTGGTGAGAGCAGATTTGAAATGTTCCACACCGCCACCTACCCCTGAGAATATCCCTAGCCCACTATATGGCCCAATCAATATCAATATCCTGCAAGAGAATGGGGAATGGCTTAAAGTTGGCGCGATAGTTCCGAGGGAGCGATGGAGCACTGATATCATCAACATAACACCATATTTGCCCGATAATGCGAATATTCTCTCAATCCTCCTCACCTGGGAATCCCACCATAAACTCGACTTTGTAAACCTCGATCAGTCAGAAGATGGCGAATTTATATGCCAAGAGTATGAGCTTTCTTCAGCCACCCATTCTATCAACGGCGATGTGCTTGCCGAACTTAATGTTAGCAACGAACAATATCAAATGCTGACTTTCGGTGACTATGTAGACTTCACGTTCCCATTCATTCCGTCGCAAGCGCAATACAGGGACATTGTAATGTATGTCAAGGGATTCTACATATATAACCCGTCTTTCCAGGAGATAACTGGTATCGATGTTTTCCAGGACATTGAGGTAACAGCAAACTTTAATGGGACTGCTGAAAGTATGCTTGATATCTACTTTATCGAAACCGCTGCCAATGCTTCAAGGATTAGCGACGATTACATTAGTCTCTCGTCCTTGGGCAACGAGCCGAGTTATCAATCAATGAATGTAATGGATATAATCGGAGAAAACAGCAAGCTTCTGTTCAGGTATTACGCAAGTGAGCCAAGCACCAATTACCTGACCCTCACGTTTGGGATAGCCGACCAGGAATTCACTCTGAACCGTACATTCATTTGCGATGGCGAATCATTGCAAGAAGGGACTATTGACCTTGATCAAATATTCTCAGACCTCTACAATACCAGCACGGAATTATTCATTTCACCATACACGATAGGAGAGGCGCTGATTGCTCCCGACATGCTAATCTGGGATTTCGGAAACGGAAACATTGTAACGACTACAGACTTGGAGCCAATGCCATTTTCGTTCATCGAACCCGGGGAATACTCTGTTCTGCTGACGGTACAGTATCCAAACAATCGCGAAACAGTGCTACAAAAGGTGTTCACCATTCCGAACAGGCCACCCATCGCAGTAATTGAAGTCTATCAAGTTGTCGATATAACTCTCATGATAGCTGGCAGAAAGGGTAACACAGCCACGCTTTGCATCTACGAGGATGGATTGCTAATCCAACAAGCATCAGTCACCAGGCAGCCAAGTGATCCAAAAGCGCAGACCACCACCCTGATACTGCAAAAATATCTTGTAAGGGAATATCAACTCATCCTTATCTACGATGCCAGTTACAGCGGAGAGAATCCTGTATGGGTTATGTTCGATTCTGGAGATTGTACTCTGTGGTATTCAAGCGTGTTCTCCACTGATAATGGATTCCATCAAGAATGTGTAATCAACAACCATTACCTTGCGGACATTATTCAAAACAATAATGAATATTACTTTGATGCAACGGGATCCTATGACCTCGACGGTCAAATTGAGTCGCATGAATGGGACTTTGGAGACAATGTTACGGCAATCGGAGTGTTAACATCGCACATATTTGCTTACCCAGGCGAATATTTAGTAAATTTACGGATAACGGATAATAATGGTGGCATTTCCATAAAGGATTTCCTGCTAGAGGTAGGATAAAGTCTCTAGCCAACATCTGTTCAACTAAATCTCTAATCCAACCACAGCGTTAGCTATTTCCTCAGGCGCTCCGAGCAGGTGGGCTTTCCGCAGAAAGGGGGCCAGCGCAGGAGCGCAAGGGTGGGTTTCGTCGTCCGTGGGGGATACTGCGCACGTCTGCGTTTTCATAGCAAAGGGCACACAGCCGTTTAGAAGCATAGGTCGGCACCTGGAGCGAGTACAATCTTTTGTTAGAATTGACGGGAGCGACTCGTGATGCCTCGCCGGAGCTTTGTGTCTTTTAAACGACGATTGGCCAACAAAGCGCACGGTTGCGAGGGGGCATTTTCCCAACTAGTGCCCGAGCAATCTGAGGTCCAACCGAAGGACGGGGAGCAGGGACGCAAGGTATTTATTCCACCTTGCGCATTCACTTGTGAACGACTGGCTATCCTCTGAAGCACGGGGTTTTGACAACTGCAAAGAATCCCCCGTGTGCCTTCTCAGCAGAAGGAGAGAACCCGCCGAGAGCAATCTTTTTTTAGATTTGACGAGAGGCGGCCGTGATGCCTCGCCGGAGGATTGCGTCCTGATATTGCCGATTGGCCAGCAATCCGCACGGTTCCGAGCTACCATTTTCCAAACGTTACAGCGAAGGAATCTCGAGTACAACGAAGGGACGGGGAGTAGGAACGAAAGCCTTATTATGTGGCTTTCGCATTCACTTTGGACGAGGCTTCGAACCCCGCCCAAAGACGACAGGAGGGGGAGGACAGGC
>DAIRED010000190.1:0-4354 GCA_036795795.1 Thermoplasmatota archaeon
ATGACAGTGTCCTTGACGAATTGTTCATCCTCTTCGGCGGCATCCGCCCGGCGTGCAAGCTGGTGGATATGCTCGCGGAGCGCGGAGGGAGCGCGCTCGTGGG
This sequence comes from Thermoplasmatota archaeon, assembly GCA_036795795.1. Classification (GTDB taxonomy): domain Archaea; phylum Thermoplasmatota; class Thermoplasmata; order SG8-5; family DAIRED01; genus DAIRED01. The sequence continues at coordinate 104 of DAIRED010000190.1, forward strand.
CTGCATGGGCGAGTCGGGCGTCTCGCTGGCTGGGGCGCTGCACTTCGCGAGCGCGAACGCACACGTCGTCAAGTGGGCGGACCTGGACTCGCAGTTCATGCTGGAACGGGACGTGTGCGGGCCGCTCGATTTCCGCGACGGGATGATGTGGCCGCGGGGACCGGGGACGGGAATAGAAATTACGGAAAACGATTTTAAACCGAAGACCCCTCTACCTTGACAAGATGAAGCTGAAGTTCAGAATTGACGACAACTACCTAATCGCACACACACTCTCCAATGTCCACGCGGGCAGGATTTCGTCCAAGGTTGATGGAAATGAATTGAAGGGGTTTCAGGCGCGCGCCTGGAAACAGTCAAAGGCTTGCTACAACATCCTCGTCGGTTGGGCTTCGCCAGATGATTTGGCGACGCGCAGCACCGCGGCCTTATCGAATGAATTCCCAAAATATTTTTCAGCGATAAAACGATCGAAAGAATATACCGTAGTCCGTAGGCGAACCGCCGAATATCTCTCTGCATGCGAACGTCAGTGGCGTTCTAATACCAGAAATGCCGAGGCAATCGTCCGGGAAATCACAGGGCTGAACCTCGCAAAGAGCTTCACTGTCTACATCACACACCCGAGCCTCAAGAACGGGATTTATCTCGGTGATAGGAAGATTGCGTGGGGCCACCACGAGGACTGGCCAAACTACACTACAGTTTATTTATGGCATGAAATTCTGCATTCCTATTTCGACGCGAAGGAGTTGGACCACGCGATCATTCAGCTCATCGCAGACGAGGAGCTGAGGGTGCGCCTGAACGGTGGAACCTACCCTCCGTTCGTCGGGCACGAGCGGCTTCATTCGCTGATGAGGAATATCCTCCCGCGATGGAGGAAATATATGGAATCAGAGAAACGGGACATCCAATCCTTTAAGGATAGGTTAATGAAATCGTTGCACCATGTAAGGTCGAGATAATGAACGACGATAAGCCATCTGAGAAACCGAAACTCAAGTTTCTCTTCGTTTCGAAGGACGCGCTCATCGGCGACCTGGCCTGGCAGGTTGTGAAGGAAGGCCACGACGTTCGCTACTTCATCTCCGAGAAGTGCCAGAAGGACGTGTGCGACGGCTTCGTTTCTAAGGTCGATGCGTGGGAACCGCACAAGGACTGGGCCGACATCATAGTCTTCGACGACATCGGTTACGGTGAAGTCGCCGACGCCCTCCGCAAGGCGGGCAAGGCCGTCTTCGGCGGCGGCGCGTACGCCGACCGCCTCGAGGACGACCGGGACTTCGGCCAGGACGAGATGAAGGCCGCGGGAATCAACATCCTCCCCAAATGGCAATTCACCGATTTCGACGAGGCGATAAAGTTCGTAAAGGAGAAGCCGGACCGCTACGTCATAAAGCCATCCGGCGAGGCCGAGGACCAGAAGGAACTGCTCTTCGTGGGCCAGGAGGAGGACGGTGCGGACGTCGTCGAGGTGCTGCGCCTCTACAAGAAGCGGTGGAGCAAGCTCATCAAGGTTTTCCAGCTCCAGAAGCACGCCACCGGGGTCGAGGTTGCGGTCGGGACTTTCTTCAACGGCAGGGAGTTCGTGATGCCCGTCTGCACCAACTTCGAGCACAAGCGCATGTTCCCCGGCGATATCGGCCCATCGACGGGGGAGATGGGTACGCTGATGTACTGGTCCCAGCCGAACGCCATCTTCCGCGAGACGCTGGCGAAGATGCAGGCGAGGCTCGCGGCGAGCGGATACGTCGGTTACATCGACATCAACTGCATCGCGAACTCGCGCGGCGTCTACCCACTGGAATTCACGTCGCGCTTCGGCTACCCGACAATCTCGATACAAATGGAAGGCGTCACGAGCCCGTGGGGCGAGTTCCTCGCGGCGTGCGCGCGGGGCGAGATGTTCGACTTCAAAACCAGGCGCGGCTTCCAGGTCGGGGTCGTGCTGGCGTCTCCTCCGTTTCCGTTCAACGATCCGGCGGCGTTCCGCAAGTACTCAGAGGGCGCGGTCGTGCAGTTCAAGAAGCCCGCTAGCGAGGGGTATCACATCGGCGACGTAAAGCTCGTCGACGGCGACTGGGTGATGGCCGGCATCTCGGGTTACGGAATCATAGCCACGGGCAGCGGCACGACGGTCGACGAAGCCCGCAAGCAGGCATACTCGCGCGTGAAGAACGTCACGATACCCAACGCATTCTACCGAAACGACATAGCGGAGAAATGGAACGAGAACGGCGACCGGCTGATGACGTGGGGATACCTGTTCTAGAGCATCCATCCGGCTTCACACACTAATTCGCGAAAACAGAATTGGTGAAGTTGGTTAAGGGCGACCCCCCCTCCCGCCCACCCAGAGACCGGTTATATGAGCGCCAATCCGCCGTTCACATGCAAAACCGAACCCGTGATGTACGACGACTTGTCGGAGCAGAGGAATGCGACCGCGTCCGCAATCTCCGACGGTTTCCCAATCCTTCCGAGCGGTACCTTCGACATGTAAAATCTCCTCTCCTTCTCCGACGAGAACTTCGTCATGTCGGTGTCGATATATCCTGGTGCGACCGCGTTGACGCGCACGCCGTGTGGCGCAAGCTCCAGCGCGAGCGCCTTCGTCACCGAAACCGCGCCGCCCTTCGACGCTGCGTAGTGCACCTCGTGGTCGGTGCCGATGTAACCGATAACGGACGCGACGTTGACGATGCGCCCCCACTTTTTCTTCATCATCTGCGGCGCGAAAACGTTCGCCGTGTTGAATATCGACGTGAGGTTCGTGGCGATGACCCGCTCCCAATCTTCGCTGCCGAGCTCCCAGGATTTCAGGTGCTGGTGTATCCCGGCGTTGTTGACGAGGATATCGACTTCGCCGTATTTTTTCGCTATCGCGGCACGCATCTTCCTGACCTGCGCGATGTCGGAAACGTCCGCCTTGATGGCGAACGCGTCGCCGCCCGCCGAGCGAATTTCTTCGACGACCGCCCGCGCCTTCGCGTCGCTCTTTATGTAATTCACAGCGATACTGGTGCCCTCGGACGCGAGGGCGATCGCGCACGTGCGCCCGATGCCGCGGGACGCCCCCGTGACGAGGGCGATGCGGCCTTCGAGTTCTTTCATCGTTGCACCTTCACCCAAAATATCATTCGCGTATTTCAACCTTGTTCGCTAGGGGAGTGTCGATGCAAATAGTAGTTAACTCCCCCCATCCAGCTTCTAAAGGATTTACTTCTTCTTCTTTGCTACCTTCTTCTTCGCTGCCTTCTTTGCTACCTTCTTTTTTGCTGCCATTGCATGTTCCTCCTAAGGGTACATAGCGATGAATGCTTATAATGTTATCTGAAAATTTTTCAAATAAATAAAATCTTGCGCTCATTTTTCGGGGCGATAATGCTATTACCTCCGTCGCCGATTCGCACCCGCGAGGTGGCAAACGTGAAGACGCCAGACGAGTACCGGCAGAGCCTCAGGGAGATGCGACCGAACGTCTACAAGTTCGGAGAATTGATAAAAGATGTCACGTCTCATCCTGCGACGAGCAGGACGATTTCGGGGCACGCGCAGATATACGCGGCGCAACACGACCCGCAATATAAAGACACAGTAACGAAGATGTCCAGCTTCTCCGGCGAGCGCGTCTCACGCTACCTCACTCTGATAGAATCGATGGACGACATGTGGGCTAACTCGCGGATGAAACGCCTCATGTTCAACCTCACCGGAACCTGCACCGGCGGGCGCTGCGTCGGGTGGAACGCGACGAACGCGATGTGGGCAACGACGTGGGAAATCGACAAGGAGCGCGGCACGAGATACAACGAAAATCTGAAGGGCTGGCTCACCGAAGCGCAGAAGCGCGACATCTCCGTCTGCGGCGCGCTCACGGACCCGAAGGGGAACCGCTCGCTGCCCCCGCACAAGCAGAAAGACCCCGACATGAACCTCCGGGTCGTCGAGAGTTCTGACAAGGGAATCGTCGTCCGCGGGGCTAAGGTTCAGATAGCGGGCGCGGCGGCGGCGCACGAGATTTTCGTCCTGCCTGGCTCGGGCTACAAGGCGGAGGACGCCGCGTACTCAGTCGCGTTCGTGACGCCCAAGGACGCGAAGGGAATCACCGTCGTCGAAGCGCGACACCCGAGCGACGGGCGCGACCTCGAGGACGGACAGGACAACCCCGTGAAGTGCGGCGGCATAACGCAGGGCTACATAATCTTCGACGACATTTTCGTTCCGAAAGAGCGGGTCCTGATGAAC
>DAIRED010000191.1:0-4347 GCA_036795795.1 Thermoplasmatota archaeon
CGTTCTCGACGATGCAAGCCGACTCCGTGAAGAGCATGGTCACCAGGTTGGAGAATCCGCCCATCAGCACCCCCAGGATCCTCTTGACGGCGCTGAACTTCGTCATCATCCAGCTCCACGTGCGGGTCAAAGACAGCCAAGTCCGCCGCATCACGCAGATTGTCGAGCTTGTCGGCTTCGAGCCGGAGACGAACGAGCTCATAACCAACACGGTCTACGAGTGGGACCAACGCACCGACTCGTTCATCTACAAGGGGCACAGCTTCATCCTGGACGGGCTCATGGAGATGAAGAACATGACCCACGAGGAGATGCAGACGGAGTTCCAGCAGCGCGTGGACCTTATCAAGTACTGCGTCGAGAAGGACATCGTCGACTACAGGGAAATAAACAACCTCATCGTCAACTATTACAAGGAGCCGAAGGAGACAGTGACGAAGATGCGAGAGGAGATGGGCTGGAGCGTCCAGGTCCAGACGGAGGGTGGTCCCGTTGGCGCATGAGACGGCCGATGCGTTCCGGAGCCTGGAGGCGAAGGACCAGCACCTCAAGACCAAGCGCGCCCGCTCGGACGAGGACCGCGAGGCCGGCCCACACGTCGTCCTGCTCCCCAAGGGGGCCGTTCCGGAATACATCAAGCTCACACCGTACCAGTCGTTCTGCTGGCGCACGATGGGCAACTTCGTGAAACGCCGCGGGACGCGGGACGAGATGATGGAGGAGAACCTCGTCAAGGCGCACATGAAGATACGGCCCGAGGAGTACTTCGCGTTCATCTACGTGACCGCCATCATCGCAGCGGTCGGCGGCGTCGTGGCGGGCATCGTTCTCTTCTTCATCCTCATGAATGCCATGTTCGTTATCGCACTGCTCCTCGGCATCATGCTTCCGGTTATGATTCCGATGATGGCGTTCATGGTCCTGAAGGGGGCGCCCAAAAGCAGGGCCAAGGCGCGCGCGAGCAACATAGACAAACGTCTATCCAGCGCGATGAGCTTCATATCCGCGATGGCGTCGGCAAACGTCCCGGTGGACGTGATATTCAAGGAGCTTGCGAGGCAGCCGGTCTACGGGGAGATAAAGGCCGAGGCCGAGTGGATAACGAGGGACACGGAGTTGCTGGGAGTGGACATCATCACCGCCGTGAAGCGCGGCTCGTTGCGCTCGCCATCGACCAAGTTCCAGGATTTCCTGCAGGGGGTGGTCACCACGACGACTTCCGGCGGCCAGCTCAAGCCGTACTTCATGACCAAGGTGGAGCAGTTCGAGAAGGAGGACAAGCTCCTGATGAAGCAGACGATGGAAACCCTCTCGATGCTCGCAGAGAGCTACGTCACGGTCGTCGTCGCGTTCCCGCTATTCCTTGTCGTGATTCTGGCCATCATGGCCATCATCGGCGGCACGGCGGCGTCCACGGTGATGATACTGTGGCTAGTGATAGGACTGATGATTCCGATGTCTATGTTCGGATTCATATTCGTGATTTGGAACATCAGCCAGGAATGATAACATGGCAAAGCAACAGCAGATGACCAAGGAGGAGATGAAGCGGGTCGTGATGTCAACCAAGGGCGACCTCACCAAGATCATCCTCGGAGTCAGCGTAGCGGTTGCCATGATTTTCATCGTGCTCGGCGTCCTGAACATGACCAACCCGCAGGAGTTCGACCACTCGATGAAGGCCCTCAAGCTCAACGACACGAACGAGGACGGCGTCATCGACGAGCTGGACGTCAACGGCGGGTACGACAGCAACGACGACGACATCCCCGACCAGGCGGAGTTCCCCATCAAGCGGATGGCAAATTACGTCGTTTTCGCGATGATGGTCATCATCGGTCCGTATGCATTCTACAAATCTCGAAAGGACGCCAACGTCGTCGCCATCGAGCGCAGGCTCCCCGAGTTCCTTCGCGACGTTGCCGAGGCCGGGCGCTTCGGCATGACGCTCGCCGACGCCATAGTCGTCGCGGCCAACGGCCGCTACGGCAAGCTGACAATCGAAATCAAGAAGATGGCCGCCCAGATAGAGTGGGGGGTTCCGGCCGCCGAGGCCCTCAGGCTCTTCGCGGTGAGGATCAATACCCCAGGCGTCAACAAGCTCGTCGCGGTCATCATCAAGGCGAGCGACGCCGGTGGAAACGTCGCCGACGTCCTGTCGATGGTCTCGCACGACGCCCGCGAGACGCAGCTCTCGAAGGACGAGCGCGCGATATCGATGAGCACGTACCTGGCGGTCGTCTACATCTCGTTCTTCGTCTTCCTGGTCACAATCATCATATTGAACGCGACCTTCCTGCCCAAGATACGCGAGGCAGGCACGATGGTCACCAGGGCCTCGGCAGAGGCCGGCGTCTCGGGCGGCATGGCCACGCTGGACGTCAGCGTCATCCCGCAGATAGAGCTGGCTTTCTTCGTATCGTCCATGATTCACGCCGTCGGCGACGGCATAATGGCCGGCGTCCTGACAAAGGGCAAGGTCGCTGAGGGTCTGAAGCACAGCTTCATCCTGTTGGCACTTGGATTCGTCGTCCTGCAGGTGACCTGAGATGGCTTCCGAATCTGGGGTGGAGGAAAAGGCAAGGCCGGAAGCGGAGGAGCGTTTCGATCCGGCGGCCGGTGAAGGTGCATTCAAGATAGCCATCCAGACGGTGCGGGCCAAGCTCGCCTCAAAGATGATGGGCGAGGGCAAGGGCTACAAAATATTGAATGCTAAAGTGGGGGACTCATTCCAAGGCGAGGTCACGACCATCCCCAAGATAACCGACAAGCACGTCAGCGAGATTGAGATACAGCCTGCCATCAAGGGCTTCTCGTACATCCGCATCAAGTACGACAACATCTCCAACGAGTACATCTACGAGGCAATCGAGCCCCAGCTCAGCAGGGAGGAGGAAAACCTCCTTTCAATACTGAAGGAGATCCTCGTAGAAGCGCTGGAGTTCCTTGCCGACACCAAGCGGGAGGCCAAGGAGAAGTACCTCAAGGGAGCCGTCTCGAGCATCCTCTCGGACCTGGGAATAACCCTCAACCCCGCATCGATGGAGCGCATCACCTACTACATCATGAGGGACTTCATCAGGTATGCCGCCCTCGACGTGGCGATGATAGATCCCGAAGTCGAGGACGTGTCGTGCGACGGTGTCAACGTCCCGATTTACATCTATCACAGGAAGTATGGGTCCATCCAGTCCAACATACGGTTCAAGACCGACGTCGAGCTAGACGGCTTCGTCGTCTGGCTGGCCCAGAAGTGCGGCAAGCACATCTCCGTCGCCGAACCGATGCTCGACGCGACGATTCCGGACGGCTCGCGTCTGCAAGCGACGCTGGGCATGCATGTCACGAAGCGCGGCTCCTCATTCACCATCCGCAGGTTCAAGGAAAACCCGTTCACGCCCCTCGACCTCCTGCGCTTCAAGACGATGTCGCTCGACATGATGGCGTACCTCTGGCTGTGCATCGAGAACGGGAAATCGATGCTTGTCTGCGGGGGCACTGCGAGCGGCAAGACGACGACGCTGAACGCCATCCTGCTGTTCATCCCGCCTCAGATGAAGATAGTCAGCATCGAGGACACGCGCGAGCTGAACCTCCCGCACGAGAACTGGGTCCCCACCCTGACGAGGGCCGGTTTCGGAGGCAAGAACCCCGTCACCGGCAAGGCGGCGGGTGAGATAGACATGTTCGACCTTCTCACGGCCGCGCTGAGGCAGCGCCCCCAGTACCTGATGGTCGGCGAAGTCCGTGGCTCGGAGGCGTACGTCGTGTTCCAGGCCATGGCGACGGGCAAGACCGCCTACACCACGTTCCACGCGGAAGACGTAGGCTCGATGGTCCACAGGATGGAGAACCCCCCGATTTCCCTGCCAAGGGCGCTCGTCGGCGCGCTGAACCTGGTCATGATGCAGGCGCAGGTCAAGGTCGGGACGAAGATGACCAGGCGCGTGAAGTCCCTGACCGAGGTCGTCGGCATGGACCCCGAGACGAACGAGCTAATCACGAACTCGGTCTACACGTGGAACCCGGCGGACGACACGTTCAACTACTCCGGCCACAGCTACATCTACGAGCAGATAGCGATGGCGAAGAACTGGACGGCCAGGATGATGCAGCTCGAGGTCAAGCGCCGCATCGACGTCCTGGCGTGGATGCAGAAGGCCAGCATGAACAACTACCGCCAGGTCGCGCGCATCGTCTCCGGCTACTACAAGGACAAGGACCGCGTCCTCGAAGAGGCCAGCAAGTGGATGGCGGAGGCGGCGGCGAAGGAAGCGGCAAAGCGGTAGGTAGCGCCCGGTCTGATGCTTGAATCTAGAATTTGTGCAATTGGTTAAGGACTGGGAC
>DAIRED010000192.1:0-4314 GCA_036795795.1 Thermoplasmatota archaeon
CGGAAAGGCAGAAGTCGCTGGACCCGAGGTGTACGTGGTCCCCGTTGGCGACGAGGCCGTCCCAGCGGCGATGAAACTGCTGGCGAGCCTCAGAGCCAAGGGCATCGCGGCCGACGTCGAGCTGATGGGGCGCAACATCTCCAAGGCCCTGAAGTACGCCGACGCCATCAGGGCCAAGCGGGCCGCCATAATCGGGGCCAAGGAACTGGCCGACGGGACCGTGACCTACAAGGATATGAAGACCGGAGAGCAGAGCGTGGTCCAGCTGTCGCTGGAGCAAGTCAAGGTCGGCGACGCCCTCCGGGAGGCCCGCGCAGCCTTTGCGGCCCACTCCTACGAAAACGCCATCGCGGCCTGCGGGGCGGCGCTCGAGCGATTGAAAGGAGAGGGCGACACACCCGAGACCAGGAAGGAGAGGGTGGAGGCGTTGAAGCTGCTGGCTTCGATCTCCATGGTCACCGGGGCGTGGGTGGAGACCCTCGGCTACCTGGAGCACATCATCGACCTAACGTCGTCTGGCTCCGACCCCGAGGCGCACCTCGGCGCCCTCCTACAGTACGGAGACATCCTGTCCAAGAAGGGCAAGTGGCAGCTCGCGCTCGGCAGGTTCGAGGAGGCCGAGAAGCACGCAACGCGAAACGGCCAAGGCGAACTCCTGGGCAGGGCGCTCGTCGGAAAGGGGACGGTGCAGTGGAGGCTCGGCAAGGCCGGCGAGGCGAGGCCGTGCGCCGAGAGGGCGCTGGAATTCGCCAGGGCCGCGGGCGACGACCTGCTTGTCGGCAGAGCCCTGGCCTTGCTGGCGAGCACCAGCTTCGACCTCGGAGACTACGACGAGGCGTTGGAGAGGAACGCGAAGGCTCTGGAATCGTTCGAGCGGGCCGGAGACGCTGCCGAAGTCTCCAGGGTTCTGAACAACATGGGCGAAACGTATTGCATCACTGGCGATTTCCAGCGCGCGGTCAGGGAGTTCGAGCGCAGCCTGAAGATCGCGAAGGGCTCGGGGAACAAACGGAACGTCGGATACGCGCTGACATATCTGGCTTCGGCTTACATCAGCAACGGGAACCTCATCAAGGCCCGCAACTGCGCCTTGGAGGCGAACGAGATGCTGAACGGCGTCGAGGACCCGTACGGGAGGGCGTACCTCACCCTAGTATTCGCCCAGATATTCGTTTCCCAAGGCAAACTGGACGAGGCTTTCAAAAGGTTCGAGCAGGCCGCATCCGAAATGCAAAAGCTGGACATCCCCTACGATACCGGTACGGTGCAGCTGGCGCACGCCCGAGCCTTGTCCACCGTGGGGGACCAGGCCGGGGCCAGGACGCTCCTCAAGTCCGCCGCGAAAGCCTTCGAGGCCGCGGGGGCGACAGCGATGCGCGATATCACCCGCAAGGAGTTAGAAAAACTAGGCGGGATTGGGCAATAGCGCCTTCGGCGACTTGTTGGTGGCTATTGCTGAAAAACTCATGGCAGAACAGGCGCATGGCAAGCAGCAACATGATTTTGGATAAGCGCCATGGTCGGGACCGAGGGCGAGAATCATTTTACGAGCGCCACTCGCCCGAGGGACGACCAAGGCGCGGATAAAAACATTAATAAGAAAAGCACCCTGGTCGGGAGGGTGGGCGAAATCATTTTACATTTTCATCGAGCACACCCTGAGACCAGGGCGCGGATAGATGCACAAAGAAGAAAAGCGCCCTGGTCGGGATTTGAACCCGAGTCGAGGCCTCGACAGGGCTTCATGATAGACCGCTACACTACCAGGGCGTATGAAAGCTTTTGTTTGCTGAGCCATGGTTGTGGTAGGACGTGCCCGCGGGCATACGTCCGTGACACTACCAGGGCTTGGATTGGGCGATATCAAGGGGGCTAATATACGTTTTGGATGACCCCTCGAAAGCGCCGCCATGGTTAAATGAGCGCCCCCCATACCATCGGCGATGCCCACCAACTACTGCCCCTTCTGCGGGCGGTTCATGATGATGAAGGAATTCGAGCACGCTTGCGACAGGGTGAACGTGCTCCGAGGAGTGCGCGATTGGTGCGGCCAGTGCGGCGGGCGGCTCGACATCACCATCGACGACACCGACGCCGGCATCTGCCAGAGGTGCGCGAGCAAGCGCGACCCGTTCGCGGAAAGATTGGACGAGTGACCCCATTCGCAACCCTTATTAGCGGATTCGGCCATACACGGATATCGGTGATGCATGGGTTTGGACAAGCGCGGCAAGAGCAAGGATTTCCTGAACGGGTACGGGGAGGGAGTCAACGCCGCCTGGGACGAGGTCCTGAAGATGGCTGCCAGGGGTTACACGCCCCAGGAGTTCCAGATAATGATAAAGAGCAGGCGCTACGCCATGCTCAAGGAGGTCGACCCGGGCCTGGCCCCGCCGGACGCGCGGCCCGCTCAGGGCGGCCCGCAGCCGCAGAAGGCCGAAGCGGAGCCGCAGCTCGCCCCCGGCACAAGCTACCTTGTAAAGGAGGTGAAGCCGGACGGGGCATACGCCCTCTTTGCCTATGCCATCAAGTCCGGGATGAAGGGGTTCTGCATAGCCAGGACATCGCCGGAAATCGTGAAGAAGAAGTATAAGGTACCCGACGCGAAGGTCGTGTGGCTCGTCTCGACCGGGGGGAACGAGAGCACCTCGCTGCCGCCGTCGGCGCTTGGCCTGGGCGGAGGCGATTTCGGGGGGCACGAGGAGACCGTCGCGCCGGACAAGATGCCCTGGATATTTTCCATGATGAGCGAATTCATGGACGCCAACGCGGGCTCCGGTGCCGTGATGATAGACGGCCTGGAATACCTCATCGCCAACAACGGCTTCAAGGCAGTTTTGAACTTCGTCCAGCAGGTCAACGAGACCGCGGTGTCGAGGAAGTGCGTCCTGATACTCCCGGTCAGCCCGTCGACGATGGACCAAAGGGAGTTCGCGCAGTTGGAGAAGGAAATGGGCGAAACGGTGGATGGCAGCGGATGACCGAGCAGAGCCCGTACGTTTTCGATTCGATAGCGGGCGCCTACGACGCCACCAGGGCGCTTCCAGGCGACGCGATGGAGAAGGTCATTATTGCGCTACGCGATTCGCTGGGAGACGACGGCCCCGTGCTGGACGTCGGTGTTGGCACTGGCCGCTTCGCCGTGCCGCTCGCCGGCCTTGGCGTGAATGTCGTGGGCATCGACCTGGCCAGGAACATGATGGAGCGGGCGCGGGCGAAGGGATTTCGCAACGTGGCGATGGCCAGCGCCACAGAGATGCCGTTCCGCGACGGGACCTTCGCCTCGGCCACGATGGTCCACGTGCTGCACCTGATACCGGACTGGCGAGGGGCGCTGTCCGAGATATCGAGGACTGTGAAGGGCTCGCTTTTCACCGTCGCGACGCAAACCGACAGGCTCCACGAGCCGCGAGCCATATACGAGCGCAAGCTCGACGAGCTGGGCTACGGCAAGGCGTACATCGGGATGCACGAGAAGGAGCTGGCCAAGCACCTGAAGCCCGACGCCGTGACGCCGGTTTGCGACATCGAATTCACCCTGCCGACCGACGAGTACATCGGCAGCCTGGAGCGGAGGGAGTACTCCTGGGCGACCAGGCTGCCGGACGACTTGCACGCTTCCGTTGTGAAGGAGATACGACAAGAGGTCGGGGGCAGGTCTGAGACGGTGAAGGGGCAGATTTTACTGTACGAATGGAGCGCGAGGCGGCTGACGAGCGCTGGCGGCCGCATCATCTAGCGAACGCGGCAAGTGCGATGAAAGGCGCCGACAGCGCGAAGGCGACCCTCACGTCGCCGGAGAGCAACATCGCCAATGCGCACGCGGCTCCGCCTGCGACTCGCCCGGTGTTGAGCATGAGCTCCCTGGTGAGCACCGAGCCAGGCTGGTCAGACTCCATCCTGTCGGTCCCCATCGCGAAGATGAAGATGACGCAGACGTTCAGCGCGAAGTTTGCGGCGGCCATCGCGACTGCGTATGTTACAGCCTCAGGTGCGAAGGCCGCAGCCAGCATCGCGGGGACGGAGAGCGCCGCGCCCGCCTTCGCGTAGAGCGCCCGCCCGCCACGCTTGTCCGAGCGCCGCCCGAGGTAGACAGTCCCGATGCCTCCGGCCAGGGCGAAGAGCGCGAAGAGCATCCCGACGTACAGCTCCTCGTGCGCGAAGGTCATCGCCAGCAGGGCGTTCGCGCCGTACCATACCCCCTCTTGGCCGCCCTCCCCGAAGAAGGCGACGCTCAGCCTTCCGTCCAGGGCACCGAGGTCTATTCGCGGCCGGATGGCGGACGAAACGGTCGCCGGGCTGGCCGCGACGAGG
>DAIRED010000193.1:0-4302 GCA_036795795.1 Thermoplasmatota archaeon
GGACCCGTACGAGATGGTCCCACCCTCGACGAAATTGCTGAAGAAGATGACGAGGATGAACCCGGAAAGGACGCCGCCGAACCCCGAGATGAGCGATGCCAGTATCAGCAGCTTCGCGTCCCGCTCCTGGTGCTTGAAGTGCCCCAGCGAGTCGCGCATGTCCGCTATGACGTGGCTCCCGGCCAACTGGTCCCTTATCACCTTCGTGAACGGCATTTTATGCGCCTGGCAACGGTCGCATGGGGATGCAGTTAATAAATTTAGCGGCATAACCGCGCACAGCAAACTTGATAATCTACGGGCCTACTGGGGGACCAATGGCGCAGACCCCCGAGGAGCAGATTAAGGCCATCGAGGACGAGATTCTCAAGACCCAGAAGAACAAGGCGACGTCGCACCATCTGGGCCTGCTGAAGGCTAAGATAGCGCGCCTGAAGGACCTGGCCGAGAAGCGCAAATCCAGCGGCGGCTCCACCGGGCTGTCGTACGGCGTGAAGAAGACGGGGAACGCCTCCGTCGGCCTCGTCGGATTCCCCAGCGTCGGAAAGAGCACGCTGCTGAACAGCATCACCGACGCGAAGAGCGAGGTCGCGGCGTACCAGTTCACGACGCTGACGGTCGTGCCCGGGTTGCTCGACTACAGGGGCGCGAAGATTCAGATTCTCGATTTGCCAGGCCTGATAAAGGGCGCGTCGAGGGGCCGCGGTCGCGGGCGCGAGGTCCTGTCGGTCGTGCGCGGGCTGGACATGGTCATTCTGATGGGGGATGTCTTTGAAACGAACATCGACGTGCTCGTGGAGGAGCTTTACCAGGTTGGCATCCGCCTCAACACCAGGCCCCCGGACATAGCCATCGCGAAGAAGGACCGCGGCGGGATAGTCGTCAACAGCACGGTGAAGCTGACGAAGATTGACGAGGAGGGGGCCAAGGCGATACTGAACGAGTACAACATCGTCAGCGCCGACGTCGTCTTCCGCCAGGACATCAGCGAGGAGGAGCTCATCGACTTCATGTCAGGGAACCGGATTTACCTCCCGGCGTTCGTCGCGATAAACAAGGTGGACCTCGTCGGCGCCGAGTACCTGGAGCACCTGAGCAAGCGCCTGTCGAAGTGGCACGTCATCCCCATCTCCGCAGACAAGGAGATCGGGCTCGAGGAGCTCAAGGAGGAGCTGTTCCAGCGCCTGAAGTTCATGAGCATCTACATGAAGCCGCAGGGCAAGGATGCGGACATGAAGGAGCCGCTCGTCGTCAAGGAGGACTCGACCGTCGGCATGATATGCGACACGCTCCACCGCGACATGAAGCGCAAGTTCCGCTACGCCAACATATGGGGCCCCAGCTCGAAGTTCCCGGGCCAGACGGTCGGCCTGAACCACGTTTTAAAGGACCAGGATATTTTGACGCTGGTGACGAGAAAAGGGTGACGACTCAGACGAGGTAAACCCCGTCGTCGTGCTTCACGTACCTCGCCGTCTCGCCGCGCTGCTCCCAGCCTGATGGCTTGACGACGTCCACGACCTTGTTCGTCTCCGGGTCGAGGAGCTGGACCTCGGTCGGGGTCTCGGCCAGCACGACCGCCTCCTTTATTATTTCGGCGCCGCCCAGCACCCGGACCTTGGCGAGCTCGCGCGTCGGGACGCCCTCCTCATTCCAGTTGTCCAGGTAGCGCAGCATCGTGCGCTTGGCCGCGAGGCCGCGGACCTGCGCGACCCTCTCGCCCGCGAGGATGAACGACCCCGGCCAGTACGGCGGCAGCCGCACTAGGTACGTCAACCTGAATATCTCCCGTCCGTCCCTCTGGCCGAAGAGCTCCTTGGACGTGTCGAATTGTGAGCCGGTGCGCTCGGCCAGCTCGCGCGCGATGGCCCCACCGAGCTGGTTGGAGCTGAGGTAGGCGTCGAAACCCCCCTTGACCTCCTCGGCCTTGCTCAGGAAGACCGTCCGGTCGGTGGCGCGCGCCGTGTCCACGCGCTTCTCGATGAACGTGCGGCACTCCTCCAGCTCTTCCTCGCTCGGGAGACGGCCCTCCGCCCTGACCTGGATTATCGACTGGAAATAATTGCCGGAGAGCCTGCCGCAGACCTCGCAGGTGCCCATCTGGACCCTTAGCCGCGACGACAATTCGTCACGGTGGATTCCGCCGGCCGCGCGGCTGCGGACCGCCACACGGGCGAAGTAGACGTTGCCGTCCTCCTCCTCCAGCTCCACCCTGACGTCGACCAGGTCGATTTTCTTCGCCAGCAGCGCAGAGATGACCTTCGCGGTCGCGTCCTCGAGCTTTGCCTCGTGCCACGAGCCCCCTGAGAGCACCGCGCCGCAGCCGCCGCAGACCACCAGGTCCACGAACTCGGCGATGGACGGGCGCTTCCTCTTGACGAGCTGGCATGTCTTGCACAGCGGCCCCGGCTCGGTCTCGGCCCCGCACTCGACGCAGAGCATGGCTCACACCCTGTAGAGCTGGGCGTGCGGCACGCCGCCTATTGTGATGACGGAGCATTCCTCGACGAAACCGGCGCGCACCGCCTCGGCCACGCACCGCTCTCCAAGCAGATTGGCGGAGGTGCACATCGCCAGGAAGTTGCACAGGTCGCACTCGTCGACCTCGTCCCCGCCGTAGAAGCCCTCGCAAGCTTCGAGCTTCAGCTTCCCCTCGCGGAAAGCCTTGCCCACCAGCTCGGAATCGCAGGCGGCGACGATTATGCCCCCCTCGGCCCTGTGGACTTTGACGCGCAACATCAGGCACCTCAGAACGTCTTCCAGAACCCCTCCTTGGGGTTGTATATTCCCATCTCGCGGCTGCCGCGCTTCAGCAGGGCCTCTACGCGGTCGACGGGGATGTTGGCTTCGACGGCCTTGCGCTTTATATCCTCGATGGGCGCGCCGTGGCGGTTCTCCTGTTCGAGGTCGTGTATTATCTCCCTCAGGCGGTTCATCTGCTCGACCTGGGAGCGCGGAATTCCGGTCGCGACGATGTCGATGTCGAACTGCCCGCCGCCGAGGCCGATTACGCGGTTCATGAACTCCTTGAATATCTTGATGGCCCTGCTGGCGTCGTCGACGGTGACCTCGGGTGAGAGTCGCCCGCGCGCGCTGGCCTCCGAAAGCCTGATGCAGGCCTCGAGCTGCCTCGCGGTTATCGGGACGGCTTTGACGTCCTTGCCAGAGCCGCTCCTCACGGAGAGATAGTATTCCTTGATTGCCCTCATCGCCTCTTCGGACATTATCGGGTGGACCGTCCTGGCGTGGTAGACGTACTTGCGCAGGAGCTGCGGGTCGATGGTCGGGAGCATAGACTTGTTCATCTCATCCAGCTCCTTCGAGTGCTCGTACTCCTCGCCCGTCTCGACGCACCTCTTGCGCTCCCCGACCAGGTGGGACTTGATGATGTGGTCGGCTATCAGGTCGTCCTTCTCCTTGTCCGGCTTGTCGGACATCGTGAATATCAAATCGAACCTGGACAGCAGCGTCGGCGGGAGGTTTATCTGGTCGGCGAGCCCGACCCCCTCGGTCGACTGGAAGCGGCCCATCTTGGGGTTCGCCGCTCCGAGGATGGCCGAGCGCGCCCTCAGGGTGGCGGTGATGCCGGCCTTGGCGACCGATATCGTGCCCTGCTCCATCGCCTCGTGCATCGAGCTTCGGTCCTGGTCGGTCATCTTGTCCAGCTCGTCGATGCACGCGACACCCCTGTCAGCCAGGACCAGCGCCCCCGCCTCCAGGGTCCACCGGCCTTCGCCAAACTCGTCCTTCACGGCCGCGGCGGTCAGGCCGGCGCTGGACGACGATTTTCCGGAGGCGTAGATGCCTCGCGGAGTCAGCTTGGCTATGTAACGCAGGAGCTGCGACTTGGCGACGCCAGGGTCCCCAACTAGTAATATATGGATGTCGCCTCGGATGTGCGTGCCGTCGGGCATGTCCTTCTCCACGCCACCGAAGAGCTGGAGGGCGAGCGACTCCTTCTCGATGTGGAGGCCGTAGATGGTCGGGCTGATGGACTGGACGAGCTTGGTGTAGATGCCAGGGTCCGCGGCCAGCTCCTTGATTTTCTCCAGGTCCTCGGGGAGTATCTCGACCTCGGCCAGCTCCGGGTCCATCTGCTCGATGCTGTTGACCTCGAGGAAGATGTCCATCAGCGTCGTCTTCTGCCTGTTCGTGTCGCGCTGCTTGCTGCGGAGGATGCCGTTGATGAATACCCTGTTGCCGGGGAAGAGCTTCCCCGTGAGGTCGTCCTCGGCCGTGCCAGTCAGCGTCTGAGGCTGCGCGCCGCCCTGAAGCTCCTCGGGCTTCTCCTGCAGGTCTATC
>DAIRED010000194.1:0-4295 GCA_036795795.1 Thermoplasmatota archaeon
CTCGGACTACAAAGCCGTAGGGACGGAAGCCGACGCGGCGCTAGTCCAGGCGGACGGAACCGCCACGGCGGCCGCGGCGACGGGCGTGTGGCCGGAGAAGTGGGTGGTCGCCTACGACGTGCTGGCGGTTGTCGTCAACAACCAGAACACGTGGGCGGGCGAGCTGACGTACAAGCAGCTAACGTACATATTCGCATTCAACGCCTCGCAGCCAGCGGCGGTCTACTGGGACGAAGTGCCGGGTCTGACGGGCGCCCCTCACGAGGCTATAGAGATATACGCCCCGGACGAGGCGAGCGGGACCTACGACTACTTCTTCGAGGCGACTATCAAAGACTGGGGGAAGGACACCCAGGCGATGAAGCCCAGGCTCGAATCCACGGACGGCGTGTACCACCCGAGCGCGGACGACAACGTCATCCTCAACGCGATAAAGTCAAAGGAGAACGCCATAGGATTCTTTGGGTTCGCCTACCTGGTCGAGAACCCGGGCGAGGTCACGGCCGTCAAGCTGGCAAAGAGCGGCACGACCTTCGTCGAGCCGTCGTTCGCCAACGTCGCCTCCTACCCGATGGCAAGGCCGCTGCACATCTACACCGATGGCATGCCGGACGAGGAGACGGAGAATGGCGCCGCAATCGCGGAATACCTGCGCTTCATCCTCAGCGACGAGGGCCAGGGAATGGTCCCAGAGGTCGGGTACGTGAAACTAGACCTCGTGGATGCGGGCCTGCTCGCGTCCCAGAAGGCGAAGCTGGAAGGATAGAGCTTGGCAGGCAAGCCCAAAACCGAAACCCTGGCGGGCGGGAAGCCGTTCGCCAGGAAACCCGATTACGTCGAGAAGGCGATAGTCGCGGCCCTCTTCCTCGCGGCATCGGTCGCGATAGTCGCGAGCGGCGCGATAGTCTACGCGCTCTTCGACGGTTCGTACGCCTTCTTCTCGGACCCGCGCGTCGGCGGATTCGAGTTCCTCACCGGGACGCACTGGATGCCCAACGGCTCGGAGCCTCAGTTCGGCGTCCTCCCGCTGGTGTCCGGCACGGTCCTGGTCGCGGGCGGAGCCCTGCTGATAAGCGCCCCGCTGGGAATCGGCGCCGCGATATACCTATCGGAGTTCGCCGGGGCTAGGACACGCTCGTTCGCAAAGCCCGTCGTCGAGCTTCTCGCGGGGATTCCGTCAATCGTCTATGGCTTCTTCGCCCTGCTGGTGATAAGCCCCATCTTTCAGGAATATTTCGGCGCGAGCTACTTCAACGCCGCGAGCGCGATAGTCGTGATGGCGATAATGGTCCTTCCGATAATCGTGAGCGTCTCCGACGACGCGATGACTGCCGTCCCGCGCAGCATGCGCGAGGCGAGCCTCTCGATGGGCGCCACCCGCTGGGAGACCGCCACGAGGGTGGTGATGCCCGCAGCTTCCAGCGGGATAATGGCCTCGGTGCTCCTGGGCCTCGCAAGGGCGATAGGGGAGACGATGATTGTCGTGCTCGCCGCCGGAAGCGTCGCGCGCCTCTCGCTCGACCCGTTCGGCGAGACGCAGACGATGACGTCGTACATCGCTCAGGTCGCAACCGGGGACATTCCCCCCGGAGTCGCCGTCAGCGCGGCCTTCGCAGTCGGGCTGCTTCTGTTCGTCTTGACGTACGCCGTTAACTCGATGGCGTCCGCGGTCGTCGACCGCATCAAGCGCGGGGCGCGGCCGGTCGCAAGCCAGG
The DNA here is from genome assembly GCA_036795795.1 of Thermoplasmatota archaeon. Lineage (GTDB taxonomy): Archaea > Thermoplasmatota > Thermoplasmata > SG8-5 > DAIRED01 > DAIRED01. The sequence continues at coordinate 1,716 of DAIRED010000194.1, forward strand.
GGCTTGCCGAGCGCCTGTTCCAAAGGATGAGGCGAGCCGCGGCCAAGGCGATTCCGCACAGGTCGGGACCGCGCGACCGGGACAAGCTGCTGAAGGCGCGGCATCTCAAGGCCAAGCTCGGCGTGCGCTCCATGGCGCTCTGCCTGCTGGCCGCCGGCATCTTCCTGGCTTATCTCGTGGGTACCGTCTTCGCCCAGGGGGCGGGGGTCATCGATTGGACATTCCTCACGAACTTCCCGAGCTACATGCCCGAGAAGGCCGGCATATATCCCGTGATAATCGGCTCGGTCATGCTGGTCGGCCTGACGATGCTCTTCGCGGTGCCGCTTGGCGTGGGCGCCGCCACGTACCTGAACGAGTTCGCCAAGGACACGAAGCTGACGCGGTTCCTCAGGAGGGCGATACAGAACCTCGCGGGGGTGCCTTCCATAGTTTTCGGTTTGGTGGGCCTCGTCGTCTTCTCGAGGCTCTTCGGCTTCGGCCCGAGCCTGCTGGCGGGCGCGCTGACGCTCGCCGCGATGTCGCTCCCGGTCATCGTCGTGACGACCGAGGAGGCGCTCCGGGCAGTGCCGCAGGGATTCAGGGAGGCCGCGCGGGGGCTCGGTGCCACGAAATGGCAGACCGTGAAGGACCACGTGATTCCGAACGCGGTCCCTGGGATGCTCACCGGCACGATACTCTCCCTGTCCCGCGCGATAGGCGAGACCGCCCCGATACTGTTCATCGCCGCCGTGTTCGCGAAGACCGCGCCTTCCGGGGTCATGGACGGGTTCCTCGCGCTGCCGGTCACGATATTCTATTGGACCAGGCACCCGAGCGCGGAATTCCACGACCTGGCCGCGGGGACGATAGTCGTGCTTCTGATCATACTGCTATCGATGAACGCCGTCGCCATTTACACCCGGCAGAGGGCGCAATCGAGGAGGGATTGGTGAATGTTCGCAAGTTTGAAGAAGGGAGTGGAAACGAGAGTGGAAACCGAGACCGGCTCGGAACCGCAGCGGCTGAAGAGCACCATCGTGCCGGACGAAGTCAAGCCAGGCGACGAGATTGCGATAAGGTCCCTGACCATCGCGTACGGCAGCAACGAGGCGGTCAAGGACGTCACGATGACGATTCCGGCCAACGCCGTCACAGCATTCATAGGCCCGAGCGGCTGCGGCAAGAGCACCCTCTTGCGCGCGATAAACCGCATGAACGACGAGATAGACGGCTGCAAGACCACGGGGGAGATAGGTTGGAAAGGAGCGAACATCCTCGACGGGGGCGTCGACCCCGTCGCCCTGCGCTCGAAGGTCGGGATGGTCTTCCAGAAGCCCAACCCGTTCCCCAAGTCGATTTACGACAACGTGGCCTACGGCCCGAGGATTCACGGAATCACGGGCAAAGCCGAGCTGGATGCCATCGTCGAGAAGAGCATCAAGGATGCGGCGCTGTGGGAGGAAGTCAAGGACCGTTTGGGGGACTCGGCGATGTCGCTGTCCGGGGGCCAGCAGCAGCGCTTGTGCATCGCGCGCGCCCTCGCAGTCGAGCCGGAGGTCATCCTGATGGACGAGCCCTGCTCGGCGCTGGACCCGATTGCCACTTCGAAAATCGAGGACCTCATCGACGAGCTGAAGGTGCGCTACACGGTCGTAATCGTGACGCACAACATGCAGCAGGCGGCGCGCGTCAGCGACTTCACGGGATTCATGTACCTCGGCAAGCTGATCGAGTTCGGCGAGACGCCGCAGATGTTCGAGAGGCCGAAGGAAGAGTTGACGGACAAGTACATCACAGGGAGGTTCGGATAATGGCCGAAAAATTCCACGCTGAGCTGCAGGAGCTGAAGGGGCGAGTCCTCGAGATGGGGCGCCTGGCGAACGAGATGCTTTCGAAGAGCGTCGAGGCGCTGAAGGACCGCGACATGGAGAAAGCGGAATGGGTGATATCCCGGAAGGACCTCCTTGCCGAGCTGGACGACAGGATAGAATCGGATTCCCTGAGGCTCATCGCCCTCCACCAACCGATGGCCGAGAACATGCGTGAAATCGCAACCGCCCTCAAGCTCAACACATACCTGGCAAGGGTGGGCCGCTACGGCAAGGACATCGCAAAGGTCGCCAAGGAGCTGGCGGAACAGCCGCATCTCTCGAAGCTCGTCAGCATTCCATACCAGGCACAGATTGTGAACGGGATGGTCGCAGACGCGCTCAAGGCTTTCGAGACGGGTGACCTCAAACCGTTGGCTGACATGGTCCAGAGGGACAGCCTCGTCGACGGCCTGCGGTACTCGATATACCGCGAGTGTCTCTCGTACATGATGGAGGACCCGAAGAACATCACCCGCTGCTCGCACTACATCATGATTTCGCGGTACCTGGAGCGCTGCGGCGACCACGCGTGCAAGATGTCCGAGAAGGTGCATTACATGGTCACTGGGGAGCGCATCGAAATCAAGTAGGGCCAGCGCGGGCGGGGAACGGACGGACGGAAAGTTCTATATCCATTCGGACCAATCGGGGCGCAGGGGGAAACGGCGGGATGGACCTGGACTCGCAGCTCGCAAATTACCTTAAGCCCCTGTTCGGGGAGATGGCC
>DAIRED010000195.1:0-4263 GCA_036795795.1 Thermoplasmatota archaeon
AATATCTACCCCGTCCCTGCGTTGAACTTGGGATTGGGGCTTGTATTCTTGCCTATAAACGCTGAGAGCTGACAACACTGGCAAGCGCCCCAACCGTGCGCACTCCTGTCCCGCCGTCAATACATGGACGGAGATGCTCCGGCGAGGCATCCACGCGACCTCTCGTCAATTACTGGTTGTTCACGGTCGAGGTGATTCGCTACGTTAAGAAGCGGTTGTGGGCCCTCTACAGACTAAATGTTCCCATAAGCGTACGGTACGGGGGTGTTTGGCTAAAGGATTTAAGAAGCGATTCGACTCAACGCAGAGGTTATCGCGGTCCAGGTCCGCATCTCCTCGGCGGCGGACGGAACGGAGGGCGGAAGGTAGTAATTGTGATTTCGCGTTCTACCGTGGTCGTCAGACCGTCGTCGTCGGTCACCGTCAACCTGGCGATGTAGACACCGTTGTGGCTATAGCGATGCTCGGTCGCCAATCCGCTCGACATCGTCTCGTCCCCATATTCCCAGAGATATGATACGACTTCACCGTCTATGTCGTATGATTCAGAGGCGTCGAAATGGTAGGACGGATTCTTCTTCGTCGCTTCGTCAAGGTAGAAAGATGGTAGGGTTACAGTTTGGTCGTATCCGTGGCACGTGTTGAATTCCTTGAAGAATGTCAGCACGTCTCCACCCGACCTGAATTCGAGCCATGTGGGGTTCGCACCCTTGTGCTGGGCATCGTAAATCAACTTTATCTCGTAAATCTTGCCGAGGCATTTCTTCATGACAAGGGTGACGGAATTTGGACAGCCAGTGGTTCGCACAACATCGGCGCTGTTCACGAGCGCACCGTCCTCGTAAACTCGTACACTGACGGAGTTGCCTTTACGCCCCGATACCGTCAAAGTCAACTCGACATCCTGGTAAATTTCTGCAATAGGGATTGGTGGAGAACTTACGACCTCAACGAGCGCCCCAATCTCGTACGTTGACCCGGTTGTGCTGTTGGCAAACGTCAGGTTCAGGACGTAGACTCCCAAAGCCTCGTAAACGTGTGTCGGGTGCCGGTCGTTCGTCCAACTACCGTCGCCAAAGTTCCAGTTCCACGTATCGAAGCCAGTTAGGTTCCAACCGTAGTCCCTGTTCACTTCGAACATGAGAACAGTATCCTTCAAGACCTGATAACGGCTCGATAGCTCATCGAATCTCGCCCCAGTTACGTTCCAGAGAATATCGTTCAGAGAGAAATATATCGTACTGTCCGATATAACGCACTCGACATTTTGCGCCCCCCTCAGCGAGCGTATGACAACCGTCGCCTTCGTCCCAGGTGCGCAACCATCGAAAGAAACAGCCAACCGATATCGCTTCTCAGCCTCCTGGTCGAAGGCGATATAACCCTTGCTACCCAGCGACAAATCCACAGTCTGCCAGTCCTGCTCCCTGAAGATTGTGTTGCCGACGACTTCCTCAACCATGAACGTGACGTTCCCGGTCAGGGAACCGCTCACCGTGGCCTCGATGGTTACGGGCTGGACGAGGTCAATCGTGGGAACCGTATAATAATGCCCGACGATCTTCAAAGCGTAGAAGCGATTCCCAGTCTCGCTCGACACGCATGGAAAGCTGACGTTGATGCACTGTCCAGGGTTCATCTGGAGGTAATCACCGTCCGTCAACGTAATCAGCGATACCCTTTCAGTGGTGTCGATGCCTGAGTAACGGGCGCTCACTGGCGATATGTAAGACACGATTATCGGTACCGATTCATCTGTCACATCCATGCCAATATAATCTATGTAATGCCTGCCGGTCACCAGGAGGCGTATCTCCCCTCCATTTTCTAGGTAGTCCGCTGCTGCCGATAGATTCACGATATCGCAGATCCAGTTTATCCTCGCCGGAATCGTGGCTATATCGACCCAGGCGTTGCCTTGCAGTGTTTGCACGTGAATGGAGCATTTCAGGTCCGGGTCGTTCCCCGGAATCGGGTAATAGGTGTAAGGTTTCACCATAAATAAACCCGTTTTATGGTACACTACCAGCTTCGGATTCTCACAGTTACCCGTTTCGAAGCTTAGTGCTATTATATCGTTCGCTTCAGCGTTGTAGCATAAGTTGTCTATATCTATCGTGAGGTCGATGATATTAACTCCAGTTTCATTGAACACACTAGTCGGTTCAATGGTATAATTCGCCGTTTCGACCGTCCCGTCGCTACCGATGTCTACAAACCCATTGTAATCTGCCGGGCAATCAACGGTGACCAGTTTGACTTCATCGAATTGGGTCCTCTCGGTCCAGTTCTCGTATAGCATTAGCGGGTAAATTCCATCTTTTTCTACCAGCGGGTTCATGAACGTGTAGTAATCAACCACGTCAAGTGTTTCACGTGCATAGTTCGTGGATTCGGGCATGAGATTGTTCTCCTCCGCGAAATCTGTACCGTTCCATGCGTACACAAATGGGCACCAACCCGGGCTACCCGGGTCTGGGTCCGGAATTGGCCCCTTGTTATGCACCAAGATTCCTTCGGCATAGAAATTGTGATTGTTTTCGACCTCTATATTGTAAACATCCAGAGACTGAGTAATCAATTCGATACTCGTGACTTGTTCGTATCCTTCAAGCGTAGTCAGAATGTCGCCTAATTTGATATCCTTGGCTGGGAGGAGCCATCCATTCACGTATATGATGTGGTTCCCAGTGACACCGAGCGCGTTGTTTATTAACAAATATTCCTGAGGCAGATGCGAGAAAGTCTTCAGCACCTTGTTCGGTTCAATAACACCTGTGGTCTCGTTGAACGATAATACATAATCTCCCACGGTAATGCTCTCAATAGGCATTTCACCGCCCAGCGTGGCAATCATTGTCCCCTTGACGAAACAGACCGGATTAGGATCGGGAGGGGGGGGAGGTATCGCTGTAAGTACGAAATTATGACCCAATCCGCCAGATGGTACACTATTAGTATAATACTCATCATAATATCCAATTGCAGAGGCTGTAAAAGTGTATGGGCCACCAACGGCTACAGTTATACTGTAATATCCATTGGCGGTATTGGTCGGTACCGAGACTCCGGAACTGCACGACACCGTAGCTCCAGGAACCGCATAACCTGTGCTTAAGTGTACATAACCGATGACACTTGCTGTAGGCGCAGGCAAAACAATCACAAAATTATTTGGGGCGCTCCAAGCAGTGTTCCCTGCAGTATCTGTAGCGCTCACTCTCCAATACCACGTTATTCCCGTGGACATCGCGGTCGTAGGCGTGTGGTCTGACTGTGTAGACGGTGTAGTAATATCAATTAATGTGCTCCCAAAGCTATTGGAATCGTCCACCTGGAGCCGATAAGAAACAATTCCACTTAAATCCGTCGAAATCGTCTGCCAATCGAATGTCGGTGTGGTGTCCTGAATGGAAGTTCCGTAGAGTGGTGTACTCAATTGAGGCGTGGATGGGGTGGTATCATAGCCACATATCTGATCGTAACTCGTAGGAGTCGTTTCAACATAATTCATATAATCTGTGGCTATGGAATAGAATTTGTAGTATCCATTGCCATTCGGCCAGTTGAAGTTCCATTGGTAGGGGGTGGTCGTATCAGTGCTTCCGAACGGAGTGTATGAACTCCAAGTATACGGCAAGGTCGATGAAAAGGAATAATACAATTTGACATCTTTGACGCCACTACCATCGGGGTCGTTCGCGGTGGCTGTTATTGTCTTTGTATATGTATTCCAATATGGGTGATTTGATTCCACTGGGGTGATTGTGGAAACGAAGCTGGTGGGCGCATTTCTGTCAATGATAATGTTAATGACATTCGGGCTGATGCCCTCCATCATGTCGTCGTCAACGACGGCTCTGATTTGCCAAGTACCCGGAGGTAAATCTAATCCGGAAAAATAGTCGCCGTAGTAGCCGCTTGTAAGACTCATTTGACCGATGGGGCATTCGTGGAATTTCGCCCAGGCGGTACTGGTGCTGGGGGTTCCAGGCGCAGCATACTGGAGACACACCCTCAGGAAATTAAAATCCTCAGAATTGGAGTCGCTGAGTTGCAACTTGTAATTAACCAGCCCATCCTTGAAGATGTACTGTCCATTAGTCTGAGGAGAGGTAATTTGGAAGTTTGTGGCCACGGGAGCGTCCTCCGCAAGACGATATCCGGCTTCTATTGAACTGCTGTCTGTTTTAATGCCATGATTGTAATAGATAGATTTTATCCAATGCTGGCTTTCATATGTCGAAGCCTACCCGAGAAAGA
>DAIRED010000196.1:0-4250 GCA_036795795.1 Thermoplasmatota archaeon
GTCACGGTCTGCCACGTCGGGCTTGCCGCGCTGCTCTGGGTGATGTTCACGACCAGTTCGACCGTCCCGACCGCGTTCGGCATGGTGACGGTTGCGAGGAAAGAGGTCTCGCTGATGTTGCCTTGGCTCGGCGTTCCGACCAGCGGGTTCGCGTCGGTCAGGTTGTCCCCGGTCAGGTAGTACTTGTACGTCCAAGTGCCGGAATCGGCGCCTATGACGACGATCTCGTACGTGTCGGTTATCTGGATTCCCGTCACGTCGCGGCCCTTAACGTAGAGCCTAAGGTTGGCGTTCCCGTCCGCGCTCGCGAGAAGCGGAGCTGTGGCCAGAGCAAGCATCGCCACGGCCAGCACGGCCGCGATTATTCTAGACGGGGCAATCATGACAGCCACCTCCTCTTCCGCATGACGTAGTACACCAGCAGTGCGACGCCGACGATGGCGAATATGCCGACCGCGTCGATGATGTGGCCAGTCGCCGGGTTGCTCCCCGTGACGGTGTCACCGGACGCCGAGGGCATCGAGGAGCCCTGGACGACCTCTCCGGACCTCACGGGCAGCGATACCGTGTCGAAGACGCTCTTGTCGCTCCGGGAGTATGCCTGCGCCTCGACGCTCGATATCTGGCCGACTGAGCTAGCGTTACGCTTCAGGGTGAATTTGATTTCGACCTTCGCGCCTTGGCCGATTGGGACGTTCAACAGCTTCGTGCCGTTGACCTCGGCCTCCAGCGAAGCGCTCGGGCTCCAGTCGATGGCCCATCCCTTGGCCAGCAGCTCGTCCATGTTGCCGATGACGATGTCGACGTCCTCGTTGCCGTTTCCGTTGTTGGTGACCGAGAACGCCATCGAGTATCCCTGCTCTGTCGCCGCTGCCGCCACGGCGCTGGCAACTGCCGATATGTTGTGCGTCTGGATGATGGCCACGTCCATCTCCTTCGACACGGCCGCGCCGACAGCGTTGTTCTTGGACTGCACGGTGACTGTTATCGGCGGGTGCTCTACCTTGACGTCCTTGGCGACGGTCATGTGCAGGGAGACGGAGAGGCTCTCCTCGGGGGCGAGGGTTGCCTCGGCCTCGCTCAGTTGGAAGGTCCAGCCGGCCTCATCGACCGCATCCAGCACGAATGTGTCCACGAGGTTGCCGACGTTCGTCACGGTGAAATAGTACGTGCGGTTCCCGCCGGGAGCCACCGGGACGTTCTGCCCCGAGTCCCAATCCACGCGCGCCCCGTACTTGTCCTGGCGCGAGAGGGCGATGTTGTACCTCAGATTGCTCTCGAGATTGACCGATGTGTTGTAGCGGTACAGGACGGACTGGCCATACTCCGAGACCGTGCGCTCGGCGCTGACATTGAATTCGCCCGCGGGGAGCCACGTTTCGTAGTACCCGTCTTCCGAGTAGACCGTCAGACGGGAGGCCGGACCAATCTGGATGGAGAGGTTGGTTTCCACCAAGGACGAACCCGACGAGTAGATGTTGCCGGAGAACTTGAATCCAGGGGACATCCTGATGGCCAGGTTCTCGAAGCCCTCGGTCGTGACGTTGGCTGTGCCAATCGCCACCTTCTTCTCTGCAGAGTCGAGGGCGTAGACCTTGTACAGGCCCGGCGCCAGGCTCGTTGAGTACTCACCAGAGTCCCCCACGCGGACGCTCGCGCTGATGGCCGAGTCGTCGGCCGCCAGGAAATCAATCGTCTGCGAGCCGAAGCCAGTCGCGCCCAGAAGGCTGCCAGTGACCGTGGCATTATCCATGGTTCTCGCGAGCTGCGCGTTCCGCACCGTCGCACCATCGGCGACCGCCGTGAACGTTTCATCCGCGGAGTAACGGTAGTATCTCGTGACGGTTCCAGATTGCTCGGTGAGCGTTTGGTTCACGCGGAGCCTGTACTCGCGTCCAGGTATGGCGTCCACGGCGTAACCGCCCGTCCCGTCCGTGACGTTGACGAGCACGACGCCTGTGAGCGTGTCGGTAAGGGTGACGTTCAACCCAGCCTTGGCGTCCCTCCCGTAGGTGGCCTTTCCGGATATCATGTTGGCGGAAGTTAGGTTGATTGTGATGTTGGCCCCAGTCGAGACAAGGTAGTTGGCGTACGCCATCCGGACGTCGGATATCGAAGCGTTTTCATCCTGCGAGTACCTCGCCATGACCCGGTACTCGCCGGGCATGAGGAAGAACGCCTCCCCGCCGCGCTCCGCGATTTGGCGGACGTACCCCTCGGGTCCGTCGAAGTACATCGTGGCCGGCACTTCCGCACCGTCGACCGTCGCGCTGACGTTGACGAGGACGCGCTTGACTGCGTAGAAGTCGATGGTCGTGTCTTTCGTGCCAGGTCCGATGTCGAGGCGCACGGTGCCCATCTCGAACTGGTAGACCTCGGTCCACGTTCCGTTGCCGGAGAGGTCGCTGTTCATGCTCGCGATGTAGTTGCCAGGTGGCAACCTCACGAGGTATTGGCCATTATCCCGAATTGGCACGACGGCCTCCTGGCCCTTGTCGGACTCGATGTAGATGACGAGCCCTTCCACGGGCAGATCTTCCGACTGGGCGAAGACGGTCCCGCTTATGCGGATGCTGCCAGTAGTGACGAGATACGTGTCAATGTTGGAGAACTGGAGCCCGGTCATCGGTTCAGAAACGAACAGAGCATACCCGAGGCTCGACACCGTCACGAAGTAAGTCTCCGTTCCGGAGACGATTCCGTGGATCCAACCGTCGTTGTCGGTATAGAACGGCATCGATACCCCCGATTCGTCCGTGAATGAAACGCTGGAGTATGCCAAGGGAGCGCTCGTGTTGTACGTGCCGTTCCCGAATATATCCTGGTATACCAAGCCGTTCACGAGCACGCCCGTCTGTGTGCTGACATCGTGCCTCGTAGCGGAGTACGCTTGCACGCTCGCGGACGAGATGGAGTACTCGTAGATGCCGGAGACATCAAGGTGAATTGAGTATGTGCCGATGGGAAGAACCGCGGCGTAGTATCCGGATGCGTTGGTTATCGTGCGGTAGATGACCTCGCCACTGGCGAATGCCATCTTGGCGCCGACTAGCGTCCTGCCGAGACTGTTCTTGGTAAATCCGTGGATCTTGCCCGCGGGGATGAATTCGAATTCCAGGTCCTTCTGGGTGCTATCTACCAGCAACCTGTCGAGCATGGCGTATGTGTTCCCACGGACCGTGTATGTGGAGTAAACGATGTACTCGCCGAATGGAACGAAGTCGAGGAACTCGCCCGACCCGTCCGCGACCAGCGTCGCGTCGAGGTTGGCCAAGCGCAGGTTGTACATTTCCACGCGCGCGAACGGCACCGGCACGCCGCCGAGAGTTATCTTTCCGCTCACTGGCTTGGATTGCTGGACGGTCACGTTGACCGTCGCGTTGGCGATGTTCGACAGCTCGTAGAAGCGCAGCTGGCTCCACAGCTCCTCGCCCTTGCTGGCACGGAGGAAATACCTCCCGCCCGTGAGGGTGGAGTTGTAGAATCCGTCCTGGTCCCCGTATGCGACGTCCACGATGTTGCCGTTCTCGTCGGATATGCCGACGCTCGCGTTGGCAACCGCGGCTCCGTTGGCGTCCACGACGTAGCCCGACATCGTCACGGTCTTGAGCGGGAAGTCCTTGGTCGTGACCCCGGCTGTCGTGGCCTCGACGGCCGCCTGCGGCACAAGCTCGTAGCCGTTGTACGAGACGTTGACCTGGTAAGAGCCTGGAGGGATGGCGGTGAAGTTGTACTCCCCTTCCGAACCTGTGATTTCGATCCTGACGCCGTTGCCGGAATCGGACGCGAGGGTGACCATAGCCCCGGGCAGATAGTAGTCGCTCCCGGAGTAGGCCTGGTTGGCGTCGGTGTCGGCGTAGACCGCACCGGCGAGGTTCGTGCCCTCGACGACGAGGTTCTTCGTGATGTAGTAATCCCAGACACCGTCGCCATCGCGGTCAACCTGCTCGCGCATGGCCTGGTCGTCCCTCACATAGAAGGACGTACTGTTGACAGCCGTTCCGACGAGTGTGTCGAGTGTCAGCTTTCCGGTCGATGCGACCACCGTGACGTTGCCGAACGGCGCCAGCAGCTCGTAGTTGCCATCGGAATCGGTCGAGACTATGTGGTGCGGGATGCCGTACTCGTCGTAAACCGTGACATGCGCCCCGGCGACGGGCGTGCCGTCGGTGAGGGCTAGATTGCCGCTTACTATCGCGCCGTCGTAGTACTTGAGCATGCTCACGCCCTGGTACATGGCCGAGCGGGCG
>DAIRED010000197.1:0-4247 GCA_036795795.1 Thermoplasmatota archaeon
CTGCAACATCATTGAATATTCCTGAAAAGAGATTTATCAGAGACCTCAATAGTATCAGTCCAATGATGTTCCACATCTCAGACGGCAATAAAAAACGCGAAAAAGACGAACACATACATCTGGGTGCTGGTGATTTCGACATCCCGTTCTTTGTAAATATTGCGAATAAAAAACAGGACAGTTATGTAACTCTCGAAACACCAAAGAATACCGTTGAAGATGATGCTAGGAATATTGAATTCATTAAAAAGGTGATAGCACGAGGATAATTGCGATAATCCAAGCCCGAATGACTTCCTCGCGTTTGCCGGGTAAGATACTGCTTGATCTGGCCGGTAAAGCGGTCCTATGGCGGGTGATAGAGCGGGTCAAGAAAACGAAGAAGCTGGAACGGGTTGTGATCGCGACAACCACGAATCGGACAGACGATATTGTCGCTGCACTCGCGGCAGAGATGGGCGTCGATGTTTTCCGTGGCAGTGAAAACAATGTCCTCGAGCGATATTATCTTGCGGCGAAACATTTCAAAGCCACGCATATAGTTCGTATAACATCCGATTGCCCCCTTATAGACCCCGCAACCATCGACGAGGTAGTCGAAACGCATTTGAGCGCCGGTAACGACTACACCAGCAACACCCTCGAGAGGACCTACCCGCGGGGGCTGGACACCGAAGTGTTTTCATTTAAGGCGCTGGAGAGAGCGCACCAGAAAGCGACACTACAGCCGGAAATCGAGCACGTCACCTACTACATCTATACACACAGGGACCAGTTCCGCGTAGCGAACGTTGCGGCGCCGCCTCATTTGAGACGGCCGCAATACCGGCTGTGCGTCGATGAGCCTGACGATTACCGACTGATAAAACGGATTTATGAAGAAATCAAGGATTCGAACGGCATAATCGATATCCGCCGAGTAATCGAGTTCCTTGACGGCAATCCAAAGATCGCATCGATGAATGCGCACGTTGACCAGAAAAAGGAATAGCTAGCAAGAAGCAATTAGATGCGAAGTCACATATTAAATACGTCTTCGAACAGTTTCTCGTATTCTGGAACAACGCGACTCCAATCGAATTCTAGCGCCTTCTCTCTGGCGAGCCGCCCCATCTCAATCCTTGATGCATCGTTTTCTATAAGGTAGCGCAATCTCGCCACCATCTGCTCGAATGTGTCGCAGAGGAAACCGTTTTTCCCTTCCTCGACGAACTCGGGGAAGGATGTTGCATTGGAGCATATCATCGGAACTCCACTCGCTGCGGCTTCAAGCATCACATTTGAGAAGCCCTCGTGAATTGATGGGAATAAGAATATATCTGCCGAGGAATAGAGTTGCGACAGCTCATCGAAGCTCAGCTTTCGATCTTGAATTGTGAAATTCTCAAGGCCTCTGGCCATATGCTTTAGTTCCGTGTACAAATCCCCACCTCCGTGAATCGTGAAATCACAGTTTGAGTACTCCCTTGCCATCTTGACGACGAAATCTGGGCGCTTGCGTTTCTGGAGACTTCCGACATATAGAATGCGTTTTCGTTCGTTGAAATGATTTCTGGGCCGGTACAAATCGGTGTCCACTCCGTCGTGAATGACCCGGCATTCCACGCCAAGGTCATCCTGGACTTCCTTTGCTGTCGTCCGGCTCACTGCTGTCGCGATCTTCGCGCCTGCCGTCAGAATCCTTGCGCACCGCCTCCAAGGCTCTTGATTGAAATAGCCGTAAAACGTGATTATTTGCCTAATATCCGGATTGCGGAGCTTCAATACATTCCATATCCAAACACACTCAGGCCTCGCTACGCTATGGTAGATGTCCGCTCGTGCGCCTGAAGCTCGCGCGACCAGTTCGAAGGTCGTTGTCCTTGCCTTCCATGTCTCCATCGAGATGAAGTTTGTCTCCGGCAACGCGAAGGATTTCGCGATTCCCATCAAGCCGCTACCGAACCTCGCGCTATTAATCTTATTCATTATGCGTTGCTGCGGCAGTAATCGCCACAAGCCTTTCCGTGGCATATTTGGGTCTATAACCTCCACATTTGGTGGCCATCCCGGTCGGCTCGAAAATCCTATCGTTCGGAATCTGGATGGGTCAATCCTCCGTGCGACTGTCGCCCGTATACGCTGGTATGCGCCGATGTTGAAATCGAAGTCAGTCGGTGAGAAAATCGTTATCATTATACTCAGTATAATCATTTAAGTCCATATAAACGTTGCCGAGGTTATAGTAAGGAGGTAACTGGTTTGATAAGAATTTTCTTGGAAAAGTTAACCGCTCAACAATTCTCATACTTCGATTCTCTACCAATACATATATGTAAATGGTTATGGATATCGTGGATATCGGTGTTTGACCATGGCCTGGAAAATCCCCCTATTCAGAATTTATCACGATGAGGATGATCTGGAGTCATTTAAAAATATTATTCGAAGAGGCGAATACTGGACAATGGGCCCGGAAGTAGAGTGTTTTGAGAAAGCCGTAGCGAAGTTTGTTGGTAAAAAATTCGCGATATCATTCGCCAACGGGACATCAGCCTTGCACGCAACCATGATAGCCCTCGGCATTGGTCCCGGCGACGAGGTGATTGTTCCAGCTTTCACGTTTATATCCACAGCTAATTCACCACTATTCGTCGGCGCGAAACCTGTTTTCTCAGATATTGAGAAGACTACCTACGGCCTAGATCCCGCAGACATCACCTCCAAGATAACTAAAAAAACAAAGGCCATCATGCCGGTCCACGTCGGAGGCACGCCATGTAAGATAAGAGAGATTAAAAAAATTGCGATGGAGAACGGTCTCTTTCTGGTCGAAGATGCTGCAGAGGCTTTCGGTGCGAAGATTCGGGGGAGATTCGTGGGTTCGATTGGCGATGTGAATATGTTCAGCTTCTGCCAGAATAAAATTATCACTACTGGTGAGGGGGGTATGATTGTCACTGATGATGTTAATATATACCAGCAGCTAAAACTTGCACGATCCCATGGACGAGCTGACGATCGGGACTACTTCTCATCAAGCCAAGCATTTGACTACATCTCCCTTGGATATAATCTGAGAATGTCCAGTATTACAGCTGCGCTGGGCATCTCCCAGTTGAGAAAAGTAGAGAAAATTATAGCCATGCGCAGGGATGTGGCCGATAAATATAACGATTCTTTGTCCGGGACTCTAGGAGTGCAAACTCCCGGGGAGATAGCTGGTAATAGAAATGTTTATCAGCTCTATTCAGTATTGTTTGATAAGAATCGTTCACGGAATACGGTCCAGAAAGCATTGGCTAGGAAAGGAGTAATGTCAAAAGTCTATTTCGAACCCATATACAATACACATTTCTACAAGACATTTAGCAATGTGAGCCTGCGAGCTACAGAAGATGTCTCTAAAAGGATTTTAACTTTGCCGCTATATCCCGATATGCCGGACAAGGAAATTGAGTATATTACAGCTATCGTAAAGGCGTGCTTGAAGTCAGGTGGTTGAGATGGTATCCATCAAAGGAAAAACAGTGCTAGTGACAGGCGGGACAGGCTCTATCGGGAGCGTAATTGTCAAGAACGCGTTGAAGAAAGGAGCTATGAAGGTTATAATGTTTAGCCGGGATGAAATTAAACAGTTCATCATGCGCCAGCGCATCACCGATGAAAGGCTTATTTCCTATGTCGGCGACATACGAGACATCGAGAGCATCCGCAAGGTGTTCGAGGAATACTCTATCAACATTGTGTTCCATGCGGCTGCTATGAAGCACTTGGTCGTGTGCGAGGACGAGCCCCTGGAATGCGCCAAGACCAACATAATCGGCACCGAGAACCTCATCCGACTCTGCAAGCAATACAAAGTGAGTCATGTTGTGGGAATCAGCACCGACAAGGCAGCTTCCCCTACTAATGTCATGGGAGCATCAAAGTTCATCGCTGAGAGGATAGTCCTCAACGCTGCCAAGAACTCCAATGGTGTGTTCACCTGCGTCAGATTTGGTAACGTGGCCAATTCAAGAGGCTCGGTGATCCCAAACATGGTCAGGAGAGCACTTGACGGCAATGACATCTGGATATCGGAGCCAGAGGTGACAAGGTTCATCATGCGCATTGAGGATGCTGTGGAACTGGTCATGAGCACTCTAGACCACGCCCACGGCGGAGAGTTGTTCATCTTAAAGATGAAGGCATTTAGGCTAGGCGATTTGAGCCGGGTCATGGAGACGGACATCCTTCCGATATTAACTAAAAAGAAACTAAAAATT
>DAIRED010000198.1:0-4231 GCA_036795795.1 Thermoplasmatota archaeon
CGGTGAATGTGGCCCTCTTGGTCCCAGTCGCCGATATCTCGCCGGTTACGTAGTTCGTCCCCGCGACTGTGTCGAGCTTGAAGCTGGCCGACGCCCGCCCGTCCGACCCGGTGAGCACGGGATTCGACGGCGTGGCATCGGCGTCCCCGGCGAGCCCTGCGGTCGTGACGTTGAACCATACCTTCACCCCGGCCCCGACGTGCGCGCCCGATGAATCCCTCACCTCGACGAAGAGCGGCAGGGGAAGCGTAGTTCCAGCAGGGGCTGTTTGGCCGTCGCCGCCCACGATTGCGATTTCGTGCGCGTCGCTCAAAGTCGTCGCGGTGAAGTTGACGGGCTCTCCCGAGAGGGCGGCTCCAGTAGTCGCGTTCGCCGAATATTCGCCCAGAGCGTCACCCAGTTCGAGCCAGCTGCCTGCCATTCCCGTGGCGTCAGTCACGTTGCTCGTCGGAAGGAGCGCCTGCCCCGACGCCCCTGCCGGCACCCCATGGATGGTCCAGTTGACTTCGAACCCCTCCACTGGGTTTCCGTACGCGTCCGTGACGCTCACCACGAAGGGCAGGGGGAGCGTCGTGCCCACGGTTCCAAGCTGGCCATCCCCCGAGACGTACCCCATCGCCGCGGGGGGGCCTGCTACTACCCTGACCGATGACCTGTTTGATACGGAGTTGCAGGTGACTGTGACGTTGTCGAATCCGATGTTGCCCAAGGCCGCGTAATCGGCTGTGAATCCCGAGGCGGCGTCGCCGCCAAGGTTGCCTACCGTGCCGAGGCCGTCCGATGTGCCCCACACGGGCGCCCACGTCAAATTCTTCAATGTCCCTGCGGCGTCATCCCACCCGATGGCTGCGTAGCCGGCGAGCGTTTGACCCGCACCCACATCCGCAGCCGATGGATAGGCGGCCATCGGCATCAGGGCGATGTGGTGCAGCGATGGCCCTGGCGGGGCTGCCTGCACGAGAATGCATGAACGTTTTGTATCCGTTGCAGAGGCGTCCGACACAGTGATGTTGTCGTAGCCTGGCACAGCGTTGGCGGTGTAATCCGCAGTGAATCCTGCGTTTGCCGAGCCGCCCGTAGAAGTGGCAGTTCCCAACCCGTTGCTCGTCCCCCACGTCGGGGTCCAAGTGTAATTCTTCTCGGTTTCCACAAGGTCGTTCCAGCCGACTGCGGTGTAGTTGACCAACGTGCCACCGGCGACGACGGGATTGTTGGCAGGCCAGGCGAACATCGGAGTCAGCGCGATGTGGTGCAGGGGGTTCGTGGACCCAGTCGCGTTGAAGAAAGTCGTCCGATTCGATGTGACCCCGTTCGATTCGATTCCCGTCACCACAACCGTGTACATCCCCGGTGCGGGAATCCCCGCGAAGATGTAATCGAAGTGCTTCCATCCCGACGGGTTCGTCGGGTCGGTGGCGTTGAGGGCCATCGGCGTCGTGGGAACGTAGGTGACCCCGCCAGGCCCAGTCACGTTGACGGTGGCGCCAGAGATGTCGTACGAACCGAACGGGTCGGTGACGTTGGCGACTATCTTTGCGTCCCCCCCGACGAGGAAATCCGATGTTTCGGCCGCCCCGTCGAACGTCTTGGTCCAGTTGACGTCGACGTAGGTGTCGGTGGTGATGTTGAGATGAGCCATGTAAGGCGGTGCATCGTAGTGTATATTGAGGCTTTGCGGTTTCGTGTCCCACCTATATGCCACGAGGATTAGGCGGTGGCCGGAGGCGAGAGTATAGCTTGAACCTGTTATCAGCGAGAGCGATATTACAAATTTGCCGAATACATTTTGTGGGTTGGGCCACGTGCCTCCGAAATCGGCTTGCGTCACGTTTCCCCTCGCTATCACATTCTGGTTCATGCTGGTCTTCACGTTTTGATCTAAAAGCTCGAAGCACAAGACATATTCTTGATTATTTAGCCCGTTCGTCCACGCTGTGACTTCAGAGCTGTATATTCTCAAATCGTTTGATAGAATCGGTGTAAGGTTCCAAAATTGATAGAGGTCTGGGTCTGTGTAAGACCAATCTGCACCGGGCCAACCCATAGCAAGGAATTTACCACCAAATCCGTTATCATCGTAATCCTGGGCATCTGTCCATCCCATCAATGGGGTTGTATTCAGTACGTCCCAAACGTCTGCGGTCGTGGTGACCGGTCCGTCGTCGTGAAGGTAAAGCGTCTTCGTCGCGTTCGCCTTCGCCAGCGGTGCATCCGGTAGGGGCGCGCTCGATGGAGCGGGCGCGCTGTCGGAGATGGCGGTCTCCAAAACCACAGTTGCATTTACCGGCACGAACGCCGTCGCGACAATTGCGAGCGCCAGCGCGAGCAGCGCCGCGCGCGATGCCAGACCCATCTCAGCCCCCATTCTCCCCGGCCTCCGTGAGGACGAAGACGCACTTCTTGTCCCCGAAGGATGCGCACTCGCGCTCCACGCAGTGGTGCGGGATGTTGGTTATCCCCGAGTACATCCCTCCGAGGAATCCGCGCGTGAAGTCGCAGCCGGTCCCGTCGTACGAGGCCTCAAGCGAGCTCGAAAGCACGACCTCGACCGTTCCCCCCCGCTCCTTTATCGACACAGGGCGCGCCAGCCCGAGCTCTATCCACGCCTCGTTGAGGTACGACAGCGCCTTCTTGCCCTGGCCCATGAGCCCTAGCTCCTTGGCGCTCATCTTGCCGCATCGGAACCCGAACCTGAAGAGCACGCTCCTGCCAAGGTCGCGGCCCATGACCGCGTTGAGCTCCTTCTGGAGTGCCCGCACGCCCTCGCTGTACATCACGAAAAATCCACGGTTCTGTTGCTCATCGATTGTCATGAAGCACTGCCTCCGCGAGAGATTTGAAAGCTTCCTCCACGTTGCTGCCGTTCTTGGCGCTGGTCATCAGGGACGGGAATCCAAGGGCGCCCAGCTCGTCCAGCCCGAACTGCCGTTCCTTCAGGTCGGACTTATTTGCGAGCGCGAAGGCCGGAACTTCGCCAGCCTCCTTCGAGATGGCCGAGTACCAGGATTCGAGGGATGTCAGAGTTTCGAGGCGCGTTACGTCGCACACCAGCAAGGCGCCCTTTGCGCCGGCGAAGAATCCCGAGTGCAGGTTGTAGCTGTGGCCCGCGAGGTCCCAGACCATCAGCGTGACGTTGTGCGCGCCGACCTTGATGACCTTCTTGGAGGGCTTTGCGCCTATCGTGCTGAGGTACCTCTCGTCGTACATGTCCTTTACGAATCGCTGGACGAGCGAGGTTTTACCGACTCTGGGGTCGCCGAGCATGACGACCTTGCGAATGTAATCTGCCAATGAATCACCACTTGGTCCGCTCTATGGCCCTGTGAAGCTTCACCTTAATCTCGGACACGTCCTGCGGGCCCTTGAAGTCCTTCACGACCTCACCGAGCCTGTCCACGAGCCGCTCCGCGTCAGCACGCCTCATGTTAGGAAAGTGGATGTTCAGGCTCGTCACCTGCTTCCGGAGGATGTGCATCCCCATCTCCTGGTCCTTCAACGTGTTGCAGAGGCTGATGGCAATGAAATCGAGGAGCTCCCCCGAGTTCTTGAAGTCCTGGGGCAGCTCTCCGGAGACCTGCTTTGTCGGCGAGGGAATGGATGTGCCTTCAGTCGCCCTTGCCACCAGTACGCCTAGGCTTATAAACGCATCCTCGACGTTCTCGCCCTCCTTGGCGCTGGTCGGTATCAGGGGGTAGCCCATCATCGTCCCGGCCTGCGGGCGCTCCGCCTTCGGCAGGAGATCGGTCTTGTTCGCGAGGATGGTGATGGGGACCTTCTCGTCGGCCCACTGCTTCAGCGTCGTCACCCATTCCTTGACGTTCACCCTGGTCTCTGGACGGGTCGCATCGTACACGACGAAACCGCCCGCCGAGTTGCTGAAGGCCGACGCGTGTATTCTCTTGAATTCTGATTGGCCCGAGATGTCCCATATCATCATCATCAGGCTCGCATCCATCTCTGGCAGCCTCACCGTTTTTTTAGACACTACCGTGCCGAGAGTCGATATATACTTATCATCGTACTTCTGTAAAACGAACCGCCTGACTAAGGATGTTTTTCCCACGCTGGGGTCGCCGCAGATTGATATCTTGCGGGATATCTCCATCTGCCTCAACCCTCCTTCAGCACGCGGCGTTCGTACTCCGTCGCGAAGCTCTGCATGAACGGGTTGTCTTTGTCCATCTGCGACACCCACTTGTCGCGCATCGTCTTCTTGTCCAGCCACTCGGCC
>DAIRED010000199.1:0-4228 GCA_036795795.1 Thermoplasmatota archaeon
AGGTCGTTCGCAATCGGCGAGCGCGGGTTGTAGATGACCTTCTCTTCCTCGTCCTTCGGCACGAGATAGCCCGGAATAGTCATCTTCCGGTCGCCGATGGAGATGTGCCCGTGGACGATGAACTGGCGCGCCTGGTCCGGCGTGCGGGTGTAGCCCTTGATGTACGCTATCGTCTGCAGCCTGCGGCTGAGGATGTCGTCGAGGCTCATGGCCAGGACGTCGTCGAGCGTCGCCTGCTCCGGCTTCAGAAGCCCGAGCCTCAGGAGGCTGTCGAGGAGCTCCTTGACCTCGCGCTCCGCCTGCGGGTCCTTCTGGCGGACCTGCCCTTGCAGAACGCGCGCCCTCTGCCTGAAGTGCCTCAGCGTCGAGCGTCCCTTCCAGACCTCGCGCTTGTTCTTCAAGCCGTACTTCTTGAGAAGCTCGTTCTCGGCCTCGATGCGCTCCCCCTCCCACGGGTGGGACGGTGTTTCGAACTTCCTGCGTGCAAACTTCGGGTCGCCCATTTTCTACCACCCTACTTCTTTTCCTCTTTGTCGGCGGCAGGCTTGGCGCCCACTTCGCCCTTGACCACTCCGAGCGTCAGGCCAGTGCGTCCGTTGGAGCGCGTGCGCTGCCCGCGGACCTTGGCCCCCTGCTCGTGCCTGATGCCCTTGTAGCACCTTATCATCTTCATCCTGTTGATGTCGTCCTTGCGGAACATGTCCAGGTCCGGCCCGAGAAGGTGGACGCATTCCCCCGTCTCGAAGTCGTGCTGGCGGTTGACCATCCACTCGGGGAGACTCTCCGAGAGCGCCAGAATGAGCTTCTCGACCTGCTCGACCTGCGGGTCCTTCATCCGGCCTATCTTCTCGTTCCTCGGGAAGTCAATCTGGCTCATGATAATCTCGGCGATGCGCATCCCGACTCCGCGCACGCTGGTGAGACCGATGATGGCGGGCTTCTTCCCGTCTATGTCGGTCGATAGAATCCTGACTATGTACTTGAAGTCCTCTTCCATCTTCTTCTGCGACACGGGGGCCTTCTGAGCCTTGTCCTTCTGGACCTTCTCGGCCTTCTCGGCCTTGGTGGGCTTCGCCTTTGCCTCCGCGGGCTTCTTCTCGTCTGCCAAACCAGTACCTCCAATTAACCAGTGTATTTAAACCGGGAAGCCCCCTAAAACATAACTCCTATATAAAGGCTACTTCGGGGAGACCACTGGCTATCCCGGGAAAAGCTATTAACCGCGGCGGGCGATATGCCCTTCCATGGTGCTCGACTGGGCCGAGAAGTACAGGCCCAAGAGGATGGCCGACATGGTCGGCAACCCCGCCGCGCTCAAGTCCCTGGCGGATTGGGCGGAGGCCTGGGGGAAGCCCGGCTCGAAGAAGCGGGCCGCGCTGCTCGTCGGGAGGCCGGGGATAGGGAAGACCACCGCGGCGCACGCCCTGGCAACCGAGAGGCGCTGGAGCGTCGTCGAGCTCAACGCCTCGGACCAGCGCAACGCGTCCTCCATTAAAGACGTCGCCACGCGCGGCTCTGTATACGAGACGTTCTCCCGCGACGGCGAGTTCCGGACGGCGGCTCGAGGGGAAAGGAAGCTCATCATCCTCGACGAGGCCGACAACGTCACAGGCCGGGAGGATAAAGGCGGGTACCGCGCGATAGTGGACCTGGTGCGGGAGACTCGACAGCCCATCGTCCTCGTGGCGAACGACTATTACGAGATGCGGAGGAAAGCCCCCGCGCTGGACAACCTCTGCCTTGTTCTCAAGTTCGAGGCGCCGCGGCGCCAGTCGATATCCAAGCGCCTGGGAGAGATAGCGGCCCTGGAAGGCAAGGCGGTTTCCGCCGCCACCCTCGACTCGATTGCCGAGAGGTGCGGCGGGGACATGCGCTCGGCCGTCAACGACCTGCAGACCGCGCTGACAGGCGGTGGCGCGGAGCTAGGGGAGACCTCGCTGGCGGCGCTGGGCGCGAGGGACGTGCAGCTCTCGCCCTTCGACGCCGTGAGGCGCGTGCTCGCGGCGAAGGACTTCAAGAAAGCCAGACAGGCCGCGCGCGACCTGGACGAGGAGCCGGCCGACTTCCTGACGTGGATGGAGCACAACGTGTCGCTGGCGTTCGAAAATCCCGCCGACGTGGAGGCGGCGTACGCTGCGCTGGCCCGCGCCGACGTGTTCATCACGAGGGCGGAGAAAACAAAGAACTACGGCTTCTGGTCGTACGGCAACGACATGATGACCGCGGGCGTAGCTGCGGCGAGGCGGGCTCCCCTCCGGCAGAACTTCAGGTACGAGTTCCCGACGTGGATAAGGATGATGGGCGGCAGCAAGGGGAAGCGGGCCGTGCGCCGCTCGCTGAGCCTCAAGCTCGCCTTCTACACCCACTCGTCGTCCGCCGAGGTGCTGCTGGAGAGCATGCCCTTGTACGCAAGCATCTTCGGAGGGAAGGGCTCTGGCGACCTGAGGCGCAACCTGCTGTCGGCCCTATCGCTCTCCGAGGAGGAGGTCGCGTACCTGCTCGACGTCACGCTGGACTCGGACGACGTGGCGCGCGTCCTGGAGGAGGGCCGCAGGATGGCCGCGATGGACGCGAAGGAGGAGAAGCCAGCGCAACCGGCCGACGGGTCCCAGCCGAAGCAGGAGAAAAGGGCTCAGCGCAGCCTGGGGGAGTTCTAGTTGCCGGTGCGCGATGAGCTGCGGGAGATACTGGAGCGGCAGGGCTACAGGGTCGTCGGGGACCACAGCGGCGTGAAGCTGTGCCACTGGCTCGGAGAGAAGATGCTCCGCGGGCGGGAGTGCTACAAGGAGAAGTTTTACGGTATCCAATCGCACCGGTGCCTCCAGATGGCCCCGACGATAAACCACTGCAACCAGGCCTGCCTCTTCTGCTGGAGGTTCCAGGGCTTCACGCAGGACTCTCTGCCGGGCGGAGACGAGCCCGAGGCGATACTGGACGGATGCATCGCGGCGCAGCGCAAGCTCATCTCGGGTTTTAAGGGCGACGAGCGATGCAAGCCTGAGATGTGGCGCGAGGCCTCGGAGCCGAACCAGGTCGCGATATCGCTCTCGGGCGAGCCGACGATGTACGAGCGGCTGGGCGAATTCATCGGGCTCTGCAAGTCCCGCGGGATGACGACGTTCCTAGTCACGAACGGAACGAACCCGCGCGCGCTCGCCCGGTTGGACCACCTCCCGACGCAGCTCTACGTTACGGTGGCGGCGCCCGACGAGGAGACATACAAGCGCCTCTGCGCCCCGACGACGAAGACGCGCTGGAAGGACCTGCGCGAGACTTTGGAGTTGCTTCCGTCACTCGGCACGAGGCGGGTCATCAGGCATACGCTGGTCAAGGGGTACAACCTAACCGACGAGAAGAGCTACGCGCGCCTGGACGAGCTCGCCGAGCCGGATTTCGTCGAGCCAAAGGGATATGTATTCGTCGGGTACTCGCGCGAGCGGATGCACAACGACAACATGCCCTCGATGGACGACATCAGGGCCTTCTCGTCACGCCTCGGCGCGGAGCTCGGGTTCGAGACGCTCGCCGAGAGCCCCTCGAGCAGGGTGGCCGCCCTGGGGCCGAAGGGGAAACGCCTGAAGCTCGGTGGGGGGGATTAGATGGGCCTCATGGATGCGCTGTCCAACGCCGGCCACGACCCGTGGGTCTACATCGGGCTGTTCTTCGCCTACTGCGTGCTCGCCGCGGTCGTGCTGCCTTTGCCGGTCGAGCTGGGGCTCATCTGGCTGGCAGCCGGGGACTTCATGCTCTTTGACCTGCCGATATTCGAGAGCTTCATGATTCTCGCGGTGGTGATGGGGCTGGGCAAGGCCACTGGCGGCCAGATAGTGTTCACCATCGGGGTCAAGCTGGAGGACGACGTCCGGCGCTGGCTGAAGTGGGGGTGGTTCCAGAAGTTGATGGCGAAATCGAGCTGGCTCGTGGAGAAGCTCGGATACGTCGGACTCTACATAGTGCTGTCGATACCGCTGATGACAGACACCGTGCCCCTGTACCTCTTTTCTTTCCTCAACCGTGACGGCAAGATATTCGAGAACCGCTGGTTCTTCGTCACCAACATCCTCGCGGGGATGTCGCGGGCGCTGATTGTCGGGATACTCTCGGTGGCGATAGGGGACGCGTTCACCGGGTTGATGGGCGGTTAGTCAGTTCGACGTTGCTTGGGCGCTTTTCAAGCAGCCGACTCATGCAGAGCCTGGATAGCAGAAGGTCATCCTCCTGACATCGC
>DAIRED010000200.1:0-4193 GCA_036795795.1 Thermoplasmatota archaeon
TGAAGTCCTCCTTCTCGTAGGCTGTGTCGCCCTTCGCAGTGAGAAGCGTGACGTCGTCCGGCTTGAGCTTCAGGGCCATGTCGATGTATTCCAGGTTCTGGGGCTCCATGGCGACGAGCCTCTGGTATTGGCGCCCAGCCATGTCCTTCTCCCCGCGCTGCTCGTGGAGCTGTGCCTTCTTGAGGATGGCGGCCTTGTTCTGCGGGTTCTTCTTCAGCGCCGAGTCAAGGGCGGCCATGTCGTCCGCTGGCGCAGCCGCGGCGGAAGGTGCCGGGGCGAATGATGGCGCGGGTATCGAGACCAGTGCGGGTGTCGGCTCCGACTTCGGTTCGGCCACCGGCTCCGGTTTGGGCGCCACCACGGGCTTCGGTTCCGGCCTGAGCTTCTTGGCAGCCTCCTCGTACTTGGGGTTGCCAGGGTCCATTCCCATAAGTTTAGTGTAAATTTCGAGGGCCTGCTCCCTCTCCCCCATCGCAACCATCTCGACGGCCTTCTTCTCCAGCATCTCCTTCTCGTCCGGCTTGAGCCTCTTCAGCGCGTCGGCGTACTTGGCGTTCTCCGGCGCTGCTGCAACGAGCCTCTCGTATGCATCGATGGCCTCCCCCTTGCGGCCGAGGGCGTTGAGCTCCACGGCGTGCCTCTCCATGAGGTCCAGGTTGCCCGGCTCCAGCGCCAGCACCTTCTCCATGGCGACGAGGTTGTGGGGGTTCAGCTCGAGCATCTTGTAGAAGTGGTCGGGGTTCGTGGGCTCCAGCTCGCCGAGCTGGGCGTACGTCTCGATGGCGTCGGCCATGCGCTTCTTCGCTAGCAGGCCGGCTGCCTTGCGCTTGAGCAGCTCGACGTCCTTGGGGGTCGCAGCCAGGAGCCGGTTGATCGCGGTGAGGTTCTCGGGCTGCAGCTCCAGTGCCTTGCGCGGCCAGTTCAGGTCCTTGGGGTTGAGGTCCGAGAGTTTGATGTAGACCTCGGCCGCATCGGATTCGCGCCCGTCCCTCTGGAGCATCTGCGCCTTCTTCGCCAGGAGCTCGACGCTGTCAGGCTCCGATGCCAGCTTCGCGTCCAGCGCATCGACGGTCACCGGCGAGAGCTCTTCCAACTTCTTCCGGTACTTGTCGCTCTGCGGGTTGAGCGCGACGAGCTTCTCGAGGCTCTCGATGGCCTCGGATTTCTTGTCGTCCAGCAGCAGGGCCTCGGCCTTGTTCTCGAGCGCTTCCTCGCTGTTGGGCTTGAGCTTGATGACCTCGTTGAAGCACAGCACCGCGTAGTTCAGCATCTGCTTCGTCTTAAGGTGGGCTATCCCCTTGCTCAGCCAGGCGTCGATGTTCTTGGGGTCGAGCTGCGCGGCCTTCTCGAAGCACTCAATCGCTCGGTCTCGAACAGGCCGTGGCCTGTCCTGGTGAACACGCGCGAGAACTCGAGCGGGTCGGAGTTCAGATTCTCCTCCTTGTAGAGGGTGCGGTGGGCGCGTCGGAACTCGGCGGCGGCCTTGTCTATGTCGCCGCCCTGAAGGAGCTTGTCCGCGTCGTCCAGAATCTCTTCTATGTGTCCGACGGACTTGCTTTTCTTTTCCTTCTTCGAGTCTTTCTTTCCCCCGCCAAAAATCGGCATTCGAGCCTCCGTGATGTGGCCGCCCGAGCCACGCATAGATTACGAGGTGTTAAAAGCGCCATACCTTATAAAATCTTCGTCACCGCGCCGCCACTCGCGCGCGGGTTTTTTTCCGTGCTCTGGCATTGCTGGTCTCGGCGCCAATTTGCACAACGTTTATATGCAGGTAGCCCATTCCGATTTCGGGGAATGGCCATGGCTCGCAGGAAAGCTGAAAAGAAAGCCGACAAGACGGGTGACTGGTTCGAGGCGCTCGAGACGGAACTGAGCAAGAAGACCACCGAGATCGAGCGCACAGTCGACGCGCAGTACACTCGCAAGTTCGAGCTCAGCAAGACGCTCGTCGAGGACTTCTGGAAGATACTGCTGAGGTTCGAGCAGGTCGGCGTCCACTTCGCCATCGAGCCCCCGTACGAGAAGTTCGCCAAGTTCGAGAAGTTCCCCTTCGAGTGGACCCTGAAGGACAACTACAACTTCGGCGAGCCCAACCAGATTTTGGTCACCGACCGCACCCAGGAGCAGGGCCGCGTCGGCGATACCCTCAAGGCGCGCTACTACGTCGAGGAGGGCGTCACGCGCGTCCGGTTCACCTTCGAGTACTGCGAGGGCGAGCACTACTACAAGTATTCCGGCTGGAAGCGCATCTTCGGCCAGTACGTCCTCTCCGACACGACGCTGGAGGAGGCGAACGTGGATTCGTTGCACGACATCTTTGCGGGCCTCGTCAAAGCCTGGTTCGAATCCCACCTGAGGAAGAACCGACAGATACTGCTCGACTACCTCAAGGCGACGTTCCAGCCAGGCGAGAGCTACGCGCTGTAAATCTGCGGCGCGCCTTGTCCAGCAAGCCAACCGTAAGCTTTCGCAGCATCCTCAAACTACGTCCAGCGTTATCCTGTTGCCGTTCACGTCGTAGGCCACCCAGTCTCTCTCGGTGTACGGCCTTGCCACGATGATGTGCACCGTGCCGAGGTGGTGGAAGAAGTTCAGGTCCGCCTCCGAAGGAATCGGGTATCCTGAGGGGTGGGAGTGCACGCTGCCAGCGACGGAGAAGTCGATGGGCAGGTTGTGAATCCCGGGGAGCGCGCTGGTCTTCCCCGACTGCGTCCCGGGCATGAGCAGTATCTCGATGATGACGCCGTCCTTCGCCCGTAGCGCGGCGGAGAACTCGTTCGGGTATTGGTCCTTCGAGGCGCTGAGTATCATCTTCAGGCACCTGCGCCTTATCGCGTGGACCTTCGGGGGCACTAGAGCATCCCCAATTTTTCATGAATTCGTTTATAAAAATCGTCGCCGAACCTGATGAGCTCGGCGTCGCGCTCGGAGCGGCTGAACGTCAGCACGCTGCCGGCGCCTATCTCCTCGTACTGCTGGCCGTCTAGGACCAGGAGGCAGTCCTTCCTGTGGCCCGTCTCGACGGTAATCGTGCTGGTCGCGGGCACCACGAGTGGCCTCATCGACGGTTTGAAGGGAGCCAGAGGCGCGATGACGAACGCGTCGACGTCGGGGTCGACTATCGGCCCGCCGGCGCTCATCGCGTAGCACGTCGAGCCGGTCGGCGTCGCCACGACGATTCCGTCGGCGCGAACGTCGAGGCTCGGCTTGCCGTCGACGCAGACCTTGAACCGCCTCATCTTGGAAATCTGGGCCGTGTGGACGACCGCCTCGTTCAGCGAGTCGGGGAGCCTGCGCTTGCCCAGGAGAGTCTTGATGCGTATGCGGTTGTCGATTTGGTATTTGCCGGCGACGAACTGCGCCAGCTTGGCCTCTATCTCGGAGGGGCCAATCTCCGTCAGGAAGCCCACCTCGCCGGCGTTGATGCTAAGCACTCGGGCGCTTGACTGCTGGATGGCTCGGAGGACCGTCCCGTCGCCTCCGACCGTCACCAGCACGGCGCTCTCCATCTTCTCCATGGCCACCCCCTTCCTTCCGAGCTTCGAGGCGATGGCCTCGTCAATCTCGAGCTCTATCTTGCGGTCGGCGAAGAACTTCATCACCCTCTTGACCACGGCCGCCGACTTCGGCAGGTCCGGATTCGCCACGACGCCGACCTTCACTTGAACGCCTCCAGCACCCTCGGGTCCCCGACCGCGAGGACGTTCCTCCGCTCCTTGATGTCGAAAGCCATGTTGAACCTCTGGCCCCTCTCGTCGTACAGCTCGCCGCCGGCCTCGCGGAGGATGAGCGCGGCGGCCGCTATGTCCATCACGCGCAGCCCGCCGATGGCGTGGTTCATCAGGACCGCGTGCAGGTCCGCTCCTCCGGCTGCGACGATGCACGTCTCCAGCGCGGTCGAACCGAGCGAGCGCGTGCGCCGCGGCATCGCCGCCATCCCGTGGGCGTGCCTGGCCGCGCGGTTGCCCAGGTACACGAGGAACTGGGCGCTCTCCAGCCTGAACCTCCTGACCTTGATGGCCTCGCCGTTGCGGAACGCCCCCTTGCCCTTTGCTGCATAGTAGGTATCGCCAGTTGCCAGGTTTCGGACCAGGGCGTACCGGACGCCGTCCAGGTCCCGCTGCCCCACGGCGAGCGAGACGGAGTAGAACGGGATCCCGGACATGGCGTTCGCGGTCCCGTCTATCGGGTCG
>DAIRED010000201.1:0-4180 GCA_036795795.1 Thermoplasmatota archaeon
ACGGTGTTGTTGACTATCACCGCGTTAGAATTCATCGCGCAGTATATGCCAGTATTGTTGCAGTTGGTAATGTTATTTCTAATGATTAGCGCACTAGAACCGTTCGTACACATTATTGCAATTCCACCAAGACCTTCAAAGATATTATCCTGAGCTATTATTGAGGCATTTGCCAGATATAGTCCAACCTCATGACCTAGATACTCCCCATCCAGAGCCAAGAACGTGTTGTTCGCTATTTTCGTGGTCTCGTTCGCATTAAATATCTCCACTGAATAGATGCACCCATAGATGGTGTTATTGGCTAGTACGATTTCCGAATCTCTGGAACGCACTCCACGTGGAGGTGGCGTTCCAAACGGATATTGCATAGTTACCGCGCTCTCGTCCACGATAGTGTTCCACTCGATGAGGACATTCGTGGAATTAACGAGGTCGATGTTGACGTAATTCCAAGAAACGTTGTTGTGGTGTATCCAGATGTCTGACGAGTTCAGTACTTCCACGCCTGTGAACGGCCCTTCAGGCGGTTGGTAGTGCGCGGGCTTGAAGTTCTCCATTATTGTGTTATGGGCAATCTCACCCTTCGAGTTCTCCAAAATGATGCCAGTTCCACGATTATCATGCACGTCGCATCCTAAAATGTTTACTCTGGAACCCGTGACCCATATCCCAGGACCGGCAATCGTGCCGTTGACGGTGTTGTTCAGAAGAATTACCGGCGCTGAGTAATCCCCCAAGCTGTCGATATAAACCCCATACTCATCGTTTGATAGAATTTCGTTATTTGTTAGAGTATTGTTTGGAGATGCGCGAAGTGAAATACCATTAGAGTTGTTTACAACTATGTTGTTAGCAAAGGTGTTACCGCCAGAGGAAGCGAGATATATCCCATATCCATTATTCGATGAAGCTGTATTATTGGTGATGGTGTTGCTACTGCAGTAGGATAGGTAGGCGCCATTCCCTTTGTTCGACGAAATTATGTTGTTGGCGATAGTATTACCACTAAGAAAGGAGAGCAAGATGCCACGCCGCGAATTGTTTGTGATTGTATTGTTAGTAAAGATGTTGCTGTTGAAAGTAGAAACAGTGATTCCATACATGTTGTTCGAGGCGATGTTATTAGCAACAGTGCTTCCGATAGTGGTATCGAGTTGAATACCATGGATGTTATTCGAGGCAGTGTTGTAGGCAATAGTGTTACTGCTAGACGTAGAAAAGTGTATGCCATAATCGTTGTTTGAGGTAGCGGTATTGTTGGCAATGGTGTTTTTACTACTGATAGCAAAACGAAAGCCACAGTAGGAGTTGTACGAAGCGGTGTTGTTGACGATTGCACAATTGAAGGCGGAAAAAAGTCTAAAACCGAAACTAGAACTGTATGAAGCTCTGTTGTTGGCGATAATACTCCCATTAGCTGAGAAGATGTTGATGCCAAGAACGTTCGAGTTAACTGTATTGTTGATTATAATATTAGTATTTGGACCTGCGATATTGATGCCGGTCCCACTATTTGAGTTTACGCTGTTATTTGCTATTGTATTACTGCTGGAGTGAGTGAAATAGATGCCGCACCCATTGTGCTCGATATAATTGTTGTCAATGGTGTTGTTACCGGAAGAATCAAGGCAGATTCCGTATCGATTGTTCGAAGATGCAATGTTGCAGGTAATTTGGTTACTTGTTGATGAGGAGAGCGCAATGCCATTCATTCTGTTTCTTATGATAGTGTTGTTATCGAGAATGGTTTCGGTAGCATTTGAAAAATGGACACCATCCCAATTATTTGAAGTGATTATGTTGTTGCAAATATAGGATGGCGTATTCCCCTCCATAAGAATGCCGTGCCCCTCGACAATTGGTAGGGCTGCGATAATTTCCAATTCGTCAATGTACCAACCCTGGTGTGCGTTGTCCACATCCGTAACGGAATCGAACTTGAATTCAATGATGACATCAGAACCTGAAAATTCCGAAATGTCAACTACCTGCCGCGTCCACTCATTCATCGGGTCACCGCTGAACTGAATCTCCTTAGTTAGAGTGTCATTACTAATTGTCACCCACCGTTGATCCGTGGCCAGACCAGCCGTATCCGTATTGTACCAGCTCCAGAGGGTCAGATACGCGGCTTCCGAATATCGCAAGTTGATTTCGGCCAATATGGTCATTGTACCATTCACGATGCCTTCATCATAATTGCCTGTGGTGTCATTCCCGAACCACCAACTGGAATCGCCGCTATGACTGATGTTCCACACTGGTGCACCGGGTTCATTTTTCACCATGTGCCACAGCCCCGTGGCTTTCCAGTTTTCTATGCGGTCTACGGCGAGTTCCGCATATACGGTACCGATTGGGACAATGTTGACTGGGGGATCATTTGAATACATTATTTGTCTTTGACCAGAAATATTTATCGAATAACATATAAAGTATTCTGCCGAGAAGTTGGTGATTGTTCCATTTAAACCGCTTTTATCTAATAATTTCAAGAACATGTTTGTTCCCGTATGATAATAAAGTTCAGTCACATCGAAGACAATTTTATTCGAGGGGAATGGGTGATTGCCACCATATTGTTCAAATGATTTAATAGCATCTGGATAATCTTTATTGCCGGTGCCGACAGTGATTTCGCACTGTCCCCTCGAGGGGTGAGATACATTAAAGACCGCGACCAGTTTTGGCTCGTATCCTATTCTATCATTGAAGATTATTGCATTCCCAACCTTCGATTTCATTGCTTCGTAAGAAATCCAATACATCCCATTCCCTTCTATGCCCCACTCTGGACCAGCGGAGTTCGCAACCTTGAAAGCGCCCTTCTTGACTGTACCGTTTTCGGAATATGAGTGATTGTCATCGTATCCAACTATTGTGTTAGCATGTATTAATGCACCAGGGAAATATGTATCATTAGTCCATGTGTTATTATTTGTAGAATTTAATTTTCCATATTTCCAAGAGTCTACACTAATCACCGCAAGGTTTTCTCCATTCAACCACACTTTAAGAGATTCCACCCCAGTTCCATTACTTAAAAACAGAATGCTTGGACCATAACCTCTGTAAGGTAGAGCTTCTCTCCATGCGCTTTCGGTAGGCCAAGCACCTGGATTATAGGTTGTAGTGTTATTGTACAATGTAGGCGGCATTTCCTTCCATGATGAAATCCCGACATCCCTAGCAGAATTAATGGAACGGAAGTAGCCCATACCATTATCCACCCCATCATTATTTAGATTGTAATTGAAATATGGACTCATTATTCTATCCTGATATGAGTCTGTTGGGTGTTCGTTCGGATAGCTTCCTTCCCAATTTGCACAAGAGATATTCCAATTATGCTCCTTCGCTTCCTGGAATGTCTTAATGAAATAGCCAACCGCCCAGCCTACGCACGAACCCCCTACCTGTCGACCTATCGGCGGGAAGTATGGGGTGGCAGAGAGATCAACTGTACTGCTGACCGGAGAAGGTGCGCTAATGCTTTCCACCATGTTCAAATTTATCGACAATGACTCCCATTCCTCTTCCGTCGGAGGAACGAGCCCAGTCTCGAATCCATCTATTACCTGATTATAATTGACACCTTCCTGCCAAGTTCCATATATGCTCTTCAACCGACTGATATCGTCCGATGTCGCAGACCTTGTCGTTGTTGTCACGCTATTAGATGATTCAATGTTGAGTTGCGAATTACCTACGTGCGAGAAGTCCATCAATTCCATGTCGTCCGAGAAAATCGTGTTTAACCCGTTCGACGAAATCGTGTTGTTCGAAATCGTTATATTTGTGTTCGTGGCATAAATCCCAGACCCGAAATTATTCTCAATTGTGTTGTTATCAATCAACGCGGACGCGCTCCAGACGTTGCTCACGTTTATTCCATGCATCCTGTTGAAATGGATTGTATTGTTGTCCCTTATACTCGGCGCAGAGCCGTCCGCCCTTATGCCGTTCCTCCCGTTCCAAGAGACGTTGTTGCCCTCCAGGCGCGGCGCAGACCCTGCGGCGCAAACGATGCCGTCCCCGCCATTGTCGTGTATCATTGAATCGCACAAAAACAGGCTTGAATTCGTGTAGTGTATTCCGGCTTCCAGGTTGTCATAGATTTCACAATTCTTGATTGTCGATTCCATCACATATTGGATTCTTAACTCCGAGATGGTGA
>DAIRED010000202.1:0-4129 GCA_036795795.1 Thermoplasmatota archaeon
GATGACGAGCTTGCCCTTGCCGGGGCGCTGGAATGCCAGATTGCAGTACGGTTCGAGCAGCAGGCCCTTCTCGACGCCGTCAAGCTTGCGATAGTTCAAGGAGCCACGCCGGTCGAGGCGCTCGAGGAGACGCGCGGCGAACAGCTGCGTCTGGGGGTTGTTGATGTTGAGCCTGAGGTCCCCCCGCCGGACGTACGCCATCGCCTCCGAGAACATCGCGTTGCTCACGTCGAACTGGAAAATCCAATCGATGCCGACCGGGCGCCCGCCCCTCATCCCCGTGTATGGGTCCTCGCGTCCGTCGGCGTGGACGTAGACCTCGATGCAAGGGCAGCGCATCGTCTCGTTGACGAGCTGGCCGAGCGCCTTCAGGTACCGCAATTTGGAAAGGACGACCCCCTTCTTGGTGACCTCGACGACGAGCGCGACCGGGAATTCGAAACCGCTGAGCAGGGCGTCGTCCAGAGAAATGATGCGCGGCATGGCCAATCCCAGGGATGAATCGGCCTATTGATATATAACAGTTGCCAACCGCAACCCATATCGGAAGCCAGCGTAAGATTTTTACACATAACATATGTTTTTTTCGATATTATAATATAAGGACAAACCCATTGATGCATTGAGATGTGCAAAATCTTTGAGAATGGGTGCATCGGGGTATCGTTCCGGGCTCGCTCATGTTTTTCGGGCCGGATATGCAGGAGTGGATGATATGGTTGGTAAAAATTCGTTGAAGGTGTGTTTGGCAATGGTGACTGTCGTTGCGATGTTCACGGCAATGCCCGCCACTTTCATGGGGGCCACGACGCTCCCCACTAGCGACAGCATCACGGTGGAAAACGGACAGCTCGTCGTCGACAGGCTCGTCTTGGGCGAGCGCACGTTCGCAATCCATGGAGACCTGGATGACAGGGCGCTGTACCTCGACGGAGCGCCGCTCTCTCTCGGCGGAATAGTCCCCTGGTGGATTTCTGGCTTGGAAGCGGACGGCTCGATTCACCTGGTCATCGGAGACGCGGCGTACCGCACGTTCCTCTCGCATTACGTGGTCAGCGCCGACGGCGGCGAAACCTGGGATGTCGTGGTATCGTTCGAAGGCTGCCTGAAGCCGCACATCGCCGCGGTCGACGGCGTCGTGTACGTCTCGTTCGAGCGGACCCTCGACAACGCTGCGGGAGCTGTCTATATGCAGGCAGAAAACGGATTCGAAGCCGTCAGGGACGTTCCGGATCTCTCATATGCCGATGTTCTGGATTACAGGATGACCGAGGAATATCTCGCTTATGATTTGGCCAGAAAGTATGAGATGGTCGACAGGCCAGCGACGACCCGGCCAGGCGAGTCGGTCCGGGCGGAGACGAAGGAGTGGGCTTACATCTACGTCTGCAACGGAGAGGCTTCGGGCATCGAGTCGTACCTCGAGGCCGACGCCACAGAGATGGCCGCGGGGGGCTCTAGCGCCAACCACTGGGCGATATGCCTCTTCGACGACAACGGCGCCGGAACCAACCAGGTCCGCGTCATGAACGTCGGCGGGGGCGGGTACACGTCCTTCACGATGGCACAGGTCGGCCTCTCCTCAGAGCCGAACCTCGGGGACCCGGCAACGTTCATCACATTCCTAGACTGGTGCTTCGCCAATTACCCGGGGATTAACGTCGTCTGGGACAACGGCGGGCACGGCGGCGGTACTGCTGGATGCATCTTCGATGAAACGCCAGTCGACGACATCTCCCTCACCGAGATCACGACTCTGGCGAACGGCCTCGTGACCGCTTTGGAACGGGAAGTGAATATCACGGCATGGGACACCTGCATAACCCAGACCCAAGAGTGGCTCTATGGATACAAGCCGATAACGGATTTCACCGTGGCATCCATGGACAACATAGTCGGAGCCGGATTCAACTACGAGGGGCTCATGGACTACCTCGCGGCCAACACGCCGACGGTGGACGAGATGGCGAACGAGATTGCGGACCAGTATTGGACCGGCGAGGGCGCATACATCAGCGCTGTGGACATGAACAACTGGGACTACACCTTCATGCCGACCTTCAACAACCTCTGCCAGGAGCTCAGGCACGGCAGCTACATCACCCAAATCAACACCGCCTGGACCAACGCCTTCTACCCGGGAACAGCTCCGAACCACGACGTGTGGGGGTGGATGAACAACATCAACAC
Organism: Thermoplasmatota archaeon; assembly: GCA_036795795.1. Lineage (GTDB taxonomy): Archaea > Thermoplasmatota > Thermoplasmata > SG8-5 > DAIRED01 > DAIRED01. Next base: position 2,191 of record DAIRED010000202.1, read on the forward strand.
GGGCGTCTCCAACCCGACGGTGCAGGCTCTGGCGCTCAGCGCCAGGAACCAGGTCTGGACGGCCAACTACCCGAGCGGGCTGGCCGACGCGGTTCTGGTCGAATACGGCACGGACGTCGACCACCACGGCCTCGGCGACGAGAAGGTTGCCAACACGGCCTGGAAGATTGACATAGAGACCATCCGGAACGAGATGATGTCACAGTCCAGCGTATCAAACGTTATTCCGACCTGCACGGTATCCTCTCCCTCCGCGGGGGCGGACGTCCCGATGGACGGGACGGTCACGATTCAGGGGACTGCCACCGACAGCGTGGGCGTGACGAGGGTGGAGGTCAAGATTAACAGGGAATGGTGGCAGGTCGCCACCGGCACGACCTCTTGGTCGTTCAACTGGGACGTGACCTCCGACGTGGCCTACTACGGCCTCGGCACCTACAAGATTTCGGCCAGGTCATACGACGGCACAGACTATAGCAACTACCAGTCCATCAACGTGAACGTGATAGAGAGCTACGGTTCGGCCGGTGTCGTCCAGCTTGACAAGACGACATACCTGCTGGAAGACTCGGTCCACGTGACAGTGACTGACGGGGATCTCACGGCTCCGTCCATAACGGTCAATGTGAAGAGCACCAACGAACCCGTCGGAGAGACGCTAACGCTCCTGGCGACAGCGCCCCAGGGCAAGTACGAGGGGACGATAACGGCCTCTGCCACCAATTCCGCCGGTGTTCTGATGGTAGCCCATGGCAACACAATCACCGCGACGTACAACGACGCGAACGACGGGGTCGGGCCGGCGACGGTCACGGATACTGCGACGGTGGACGGCCAGGTGGGTGCGCCGTCCGGCCTGACGGTCGATTGGACGGGCACGAGCAGCGCGACGCTGATTTCGCAGGACTTTTCGAGCACGACATTCCCGCCGACGGGATGGGCCCAGAGCGGACCGACCAGCCAGTGGACGAGGCAGACGACGGCGAACGCCGGCGGGACATCGCCCGAGGCGCGCTTCGGCTGGGTGAGCAACACCAACACCTGGCGCCTGTACGCAGGACCGCTGAACACGGCCGGCATGTCGAACCTGGCGCTCTCGTGGAACAACTACTATGACGACTACGGCGCCGGAGTGACCGTCAAGGTCCAGACGAGTTCCGACGGGACGACCTGGCACGACGGAGGATGGTCCGTTGTATCGGGGACCGGCAACGTTGGGCCGGCTCTCGTGACGAGGACCTTGAGCACCGCGGACGTTGGCTCGGCGACATTCTACCTCGCGTTCACCGTCGAAGGCAACGCCTACCAGCTCGACTATTGGTACATAGACAACGTCCTGGTGACCTACACCGGCGGTGCGACAACGGACGACAACCTGTTGGATTGGACCCCATCGGCGGACGATGGCGCCGGCGCGAACGACGTGGCGAACTACAACATCTACCGCGCTACGACTTCGGCCGGCCCGTGGGACTCAGGGGCCCTCGTCACCAGCGTGGCTGCGGGTGTGTCCACCTATACCGACATGGGCCGCGGCGAGTTCGACGGAACCAACTGGTGGTACGTCGTGCGCGCCGAGGATGTCTGGGGCAACGAGGACACGAACGCCGTCGCCGTCCCTGAGGTGGCGCCTGCGAACGTCTGGGCCAACATCACGGTCGTGGCTGGCTGGAACCTGATATCCGTGCCGCTTGTTGGTACGACGACGATGCCCACTGCCCTGCTGGACAAGACGGGCGGCGTCGTCTGGACGCGGGCGCTCTGGTACAACCCCGCTACTCCGGCGGACCCGTGGAAGCAGTACAATTCCGCATGGACGTCGTCGCTCAACGACCTGACCATGGTGGATAACGTCCGCGGCGTCTGGCTCTTCGTCACAACTGCCGGGGACGGCCAGATTTGCGTCGGCGGGACCGGCTATTCGACGCCTGCCTCGACG